>NZ_JARUWZ010000033.1:0-46706 GCF_030433775.1 Erwinia sp. PsM31 | reverse complement strand
CAAATGTCACCGATAGAATATGAAAACCAGTATTATCAACGGCTCGGAAGTGTCTGGATTATCCGTGGCGATTCAAAAACTTCGAGTGATCCAGCTACTGTTGGGTCACAAAAAACTCGAAAGCACAGTACGTTACCTTGGCATTGAAGTAGATGATGCTCTGGAGATATCGGAGTCAATTGAAGTCTAACCGGTGAGGGCTGCAACAGCAGCCCTGTGCCAAAAGTCGACATTCATATACAGGCCGGCACAGCAAGACGTTAAGATTCTTATGCCCCCCTTAATTCCGGCCGGCAACGACAAGATCCTCTTTTCAGCAGATCTTTATGCGCTTATTTTTCATCCAGAAGGATTTACATAGAAAACTGATTTTCAGTTACGTTATTTCTGCTGATAAACCAGTTGTTGCTTTTCGAGGTAACAGTCGGGAAACAAGAAGGCCTACAACCTGCCCGGCTGCAGCCAGATAAAAAGCGAGCTGTAAGGCATTTTCGAGACTGCTCACAGACGTTTCCTGCTGCAGATTTTCAGCCCCGCTTCCGGATAGAGCTATCAGCAAAGCAATACCAACAGCATTACCCACATTCAGCGTTGTAGAAGCCATACCCGAAGCGATCCCTTGTTCGTTAAGCTTTACCCCTGAACCAGAAGCTATCCACATTGCCGTCCAGACAATCCCCTGGCCTGTTCCTGAAATAACCAGCCCGGGCATTATGGTCGCATAGGATGCAACTGAAAAGGCTGCTGGTACCAGTGCCAGCGTACCCGCAATTCCTGTGACAAATCCGGTCAGTAATACCGTGCGCACTGGCAGGCCATTTGCAAGTCGGGCTCCAAGTTGCGTTCCGGCAAAAATGGCCAGCGAAGGAATAATAAACGCAAGGCCGGTCTGCAAAGCGCTGTAACCAATAATGCTTTGAAACATAACCGTCAGGAAATAAGGCAGAGCACCAAAGGTTCCCATATAAATAAACGTGATCACCATGCCTGTGACCAGACTGCGGTTTCTGAATAAGCGTACCGGCATCAGGGGATCGTGACTGCGAAATTCAATAGCAATAAACGCCAGCAGGCATGCCGCTGCCAGACCCAGCGATAAAAGAACATGTGCCGTCAACCAGCCCTCTTCCGGCCCCTGAATCAGTGCATAAACCAGCAGGGTTGATCCCACGGTTACTGTTACGGCGCCGGGTAAATCGAAGTTGCGGCGTTCGTTCCGAAAGCTGTCTTTCGGTAAGACAAAAAAAGCGGCAAAAATAGCGACGGCCGCCAGCACAACGTTGACGAAAAATACCGCCGGCCAGCCACAGGTACTGGTGAGTACCCCCCCGGCGAGCGATCCCAGGGTAAGCCCACTTGCGCCTGCGCCGCCCCAGACAGCCAGTGCCCGGTTGCGTGACGGCCCTTCCTCAAAGAGTCTGTTTATAAGCGAAAGTGTGGCTGGAAACAGTAATGCTGCGCCGATGCCCTGTATGGCTCGCGCAATGACGATGACCACAGGACTCCACGCTAACCCACCGGCAAGCGAGGATAGCGCATACAGCCATAACGCACCGATAAACACGCGACGCTGCCCCATAAGATCGGCAGCACGCCCACCGAACAGTAAAAATCCTCCGCAACATACCGTATAAGCACTGACCACCCACTGAAGTGTATGCTCTGAAAAGCCCAGTCCCGCGCCAATTTCCGGCAGAGCGACAAACACAATATTGATATCCAGGGAGTACATAAGCTGGGCAAAAGCAAGCAGCGCAAGGCTCCAGTGCTGTAAGCGAGGGGTATCTGAATCCGGTAAGGCTATAGCCATCTGATAATCTCCATATAGACTAATGTACGAGTACATACGTACAATTAATGTATGTATGTACTCGTACATTAGTCAACAGATAAAATTTAAAGTAGAGTGTTGGTATGTTGCTAACCTGATGAGAAAACTAATGCTTGCTGGGCATCCTGATAAGGAACAAATACGCTTTGAGAATGTGCTGACGGCTTTAGGAAATCCGCTACGTCTGACTGTGGTACGCGTACTGGCTGGGGGGGGTGAGCATGCCTGTAGCGCCGTGCTAAGCGGTATACCCAAATCAACTCTGACTCACCACTGGCGTGTACTACGAGACAGTGGCGTTATCTGGCAGCGTCCCTTTGGCCGCGAAAATTTATTGTCGCTACGTCGGGAAGACCTAGATGCCCGCTTCCCCGGATTGCTTGATGTCCTGTTAGGGGTGGTGAAAAACGATGCACTAACTCAGGAATCAACGACAAAGAATCTGCCGCCGTCATCCCCGGAACAACAGGCACATGCAAAGATGAAGTGAACTGAGTGTATATGTCCGCTTTTCGCTCATAGCAGACCTTTAGCGCCTACCGTCCGCTTTGTGCCAGAAGCGGACGTTGGCTTATGCCAGTTAATGAAGGCAGGTCACTTCATCAGCCGGAAAAATACTAATTATCAGTTTCGGTTAGTAACGGATTTTTCAACGAGTACCGTCGTGGCGAACAACCATTGAGTCGTCGAAACGCCGTACTGAACGCAGCTTCTGATTCATAACCTAGTGAGTGCGCGATTGCAGAGACAGATTCAGTGCCACTGGTGAGCCGGTGGCATGCAATCATCATCCGCCATCGTGTCAGATATTCGATTGGCGACGCGCCGGATAGACTTTTAAACCTGAGAGCGAATTTGGATCGAGACATCCCGGCCTCCTGCGCAAGTGCCGGCAAGGTCCATCGCCTGCCCGGGCTGGCATGAATTGCGCCAATGGCAGCCGCGATCCGCTTATCACCAAGTGCAAACAGCCAGCCGACGTCTTTTCCCAAGCCGTGATCCAGATAAAGCCGCAGCGCCTGGACCAGCATCAGATGCGCGAGATGCTGCACGATAAGCCTGGCGCCCGGCTGTGCTCCGAACAGTTCCTGGCGCATACGATCGAGGGCCCATCGCAGACCTGTCTTGTCGTCTTCATCGCGGAGCCGAATGATGGCTGGCATTGAGCCGAGAAGCATATCGACATGGTCACCAGCGAAGCCGAAATGGCCGCCGAGCATTGTCGTTTCTCCCCCGCCGTTCACCGTTGCGATCCCGCCGTTCCAGTCTTCTTCAGGTATGGTAGCAATGCCGATCGGCTCGAAGGCGAGGTCTTGGGCAATCAGGAACCGACGTCCGTTAGGCAGCAGGACGCAATCACCCGCCTTAAGCTTTATCGGATCCTGCCCATCATCGACGGCCAGCCAGGCGCTACCCGATACGAGCGCAAAATACTTGAGGCCAGAATGCTTCCCGAACTGAAGCGCCCATTCCCCCCCGAAGTCAAATCCACCCGCGATGTAGGTTTTCGGCGTCAATAGCGAGATGATATCGGATAAAGGATCAGCAATCATGGGGACAATCTCGAAAGTAATAGGGATATTCAAACATAGTTTGTTTCGACTTCCATGGTTATCCTTATTTCGAAGCAGACGCACCGGCTGCTCCCCGTCAAAGGATATTTTCATGATCAAAGTCATTATCGCTTTCAAGCGTCGGCAAGGTATGAGCATAGAGGAATTCAGGAATTATCGTCGCGACGTTCATGCTCCACTGCTTTTTGCCATTCCTGAAGCAAAGATGATCCGCCGCTTTGTTATTTCATACCCCATGGATTATGCGTCTTCAGAGCTACCCCGGTTTGACGCTATGGTGGAGGCATGGTTCGACAACGCTGAAGAGATGGATAAACTCTTTCTGTCAGACAACTTTGCAACCAGGGTGGATCCGGACCACGTAAACTTTATTGACCTGAGTTCCGTAGTCCGGCTCGTGACCGAAGAACTCATCGTCGTTGAATAACGATCCCGCCGGGGACGCAGGACGAAAAGCGTGGTCTGGAACGGCGATCGCCCCGGCCTTATCAGGGATAAATCATGTCCGCCTCGTGCCAAAAGTCGCTATCGGTGCTTTAGGTTAGAACCGAAGTGGAACGCCTCATAGCTGTTTGGTCTTCCACCTCATCGGGCCTGGCTGCCTACCCTTCCTGGCGATCTGCGCCATATGCCACGGCTTTCATTGCTTGCAGCGCGTGCAGACGCATTTTTAACGCGGCTTCAATATTGTCGTAGGCTGTGCTGCCCAGCGGCAGACGTAATGGAGGGCTGGCAGCATCTGCCGCCGCGATCATAGCCGTCACGCATTTTTCAGCATCGCCTTTAATCACAAACTCTCCGGACATCAGTGCCGCCCGCAGTTTCCCCGCTGCCGTATCACGGTAGGCCGGTAAGGCATCAGCAATATCCAGCCCCGCACCAAACCGCGTCGCCGTCGGCCCCGGCTCGACCAGCAAAAAATCAATGCCAAACGCCGCTACTTCCTGCCGCACCGCTTCGACAAAACCTTCAATTCCCCATTTAGTGGCATGATACAAACTGAAATCAGGATAGGCGACCTGGCCGCCTTCCGACGACACCTGCACAATGCGCCCGCCACCCTGCTGCCGCAAAAAGGGAATCGCCGCGCGGATAAGCTGAATCGACCCGGTAAGATTGGTGGCAATCTGACGCTCAATTTGCCTATCGCTTAGCTCTTCCGCTGCGCCAAACAGGCCGTAAGCCGCGTTGCTGACCACAATATCAATTCTTCCCGCCTGAGCGAACGCCGCCTCAACGGTGGGTTTTATCGTCGCTGCCATACTGAGATCAAGCACCGTTACCTGCAAACGATCGCCGTATATTGCTGACAGACCGTCTAATACTGCTCGATCGCGGACGCTGGCAAATACTCTGTCGCCTCGGGCCAGCAGCGTTTCACACATCAGGCGGCCCAGGCCGCTGGATGCACCGGTTATTAGCCAGGTTTTCATTAGGGTCTTCTCCATTCAGTGAACCGAAGGACAGCATAAACCGAATAATTGGTGGCATAATCTCCGCAAATCAGCATGAAGTGGTGGGAAATATTCAACAATGAAACGACCTTCCTGGAATGAATTGCAGGCGGTGAAAACCATTGCCGGGCAGCGCAGTTTTCGTCGCGCTGCTGAGGTGCTGGGACTTAAACGCTCGACGCTTAGCCATACTGTCAAAGGACTGGAGGCAACACTTGGCGTGCAGCTGTTCCATCGCACAACGCGCAGCGTTGCGCTGACAGAAGCGGGTGAAATACTGATCGCGCGCCTGGCGCCGTTACTGGCGGAAATGGATGACCTGCTGAACGACGTTACCGCCAGCGGTCAGCAGCCTTATGGCACGCTGCGCATCAGTGCCAGCGATGCAGCGATTAGCCTTCTGCTGGAAAAGGTGCTGCCGACATTTATCCAGCAAAAGCCGGGGATTGAAATTGATTTAGTGGCGCAGGGGCAACTCATAGACATCGTGGCGCAAGGGTTTGATGCGGGCATTCGGCTGATTGAAGATGTGCCTAAAGACATGGTTGCCATTGCTCTGAGCGGGCCGCTGCGCTTTATTACCGTGGCCTCGCCCGGTTACTTAGCCGGGCGGCCCAAAATCATGCATCCGCAGGATCTGATGCAGCATACCTGTTTGCGCCAGCGCTTGCCGGGCGGTAAACGGTATCACTGGGAATATCAGCAGCATGAGCAGCAGTTTGCGCTGGATGTGCCGGGCAGCCTGACCCTCGACAGCAGCGCTTTAATGGTGGAAGCGGCTGTCGCCGGGCTGGGTGTGGCCTATGTCCCCGAGCGCTACGCCCGACAGTGGCTGGACACGCAGCGGCTGGTGACGTTGTTGGACGACTGGACGATTGCGTCACAGGGCATCGCGCTCTACTTTCCACAACATCGCCATATGTCTGTCGTATTGCGCCTGTTTATCGACACGGTAAAAGTCGTTATGCGCGGCCGGGCTTAACCTAATCGCTTTATTTTATTCAGAAAAAAGGCCAGGCACGGGCCAGAGAATAAGAAAGGTAGGTTGAGTAATCGAATTACTCATTTAACGGCCGGTAGAACCACCTTAATTTATGCCTCTGGCCCGTGAATTCAGGGAAATATTTTTTGCCTGTTCAGATATGATTTTTCATATCTGATGGGTTGGAATGCGGGCAATGACCTTAATTTCAAAGTCGAATCCCGCAAGCCATGTTACGCCAACGGCAGTCCAGTTTGGATAAGGGGGATGGGGAAAAATCGATTTCTTCACCTGCATAATTGTCGAAAACTGATTTTCCGGATCGGTATGATAAGTCGTGACATCAATCAGATCGTCAAAAGTACACCCCGCTGCGGCAAGCGTGGCGGCCAAATTATCAAACGCAAGCTGCACCTGCGCGGCGAAATCAGGCTCCGGCGTACCGTCGGCGCGGCTACCGACCTGGCCGGAAACAAACAGCATATCACCAGAACGGATTGCGGCAGAATAACCATGTTCCTCATAAAGAGCATGTCGACTAGCAGGGAAAACCGGTTCACGATGGGCGATGGCCATACGATTTCCTTTGATTAGGTCGGGTTGGAATGCGGGATGCGCAGCGCACAGGAATGATCTAATATACGCTGCGTATGTACAATTAATCACACATACGCGTCGTATGTCAAATAACATACGCCGCGTATGGCACAAGGATATCGTATGGCCACCAAGAGCCGCGCCGAACTGATGAAAGAAAACCGCATAAAACTGATTGCGGCGGCACGAAAAGCATTTGCTGAAAAAGGGTTCGCAGGCGCATCAATGGATGAGCTTACTGCCAGCGTGGGCCTGACGCGTGGCGCGCTTTACCCCAATTTTGGCGATAAAAAGGGGCTGCTTGCGGCGGTTGTCGAACAGTTAGATGGTGAAATGGCGCAACGTGCTAAAGCTGCGGCGGCTACGGCTGGCAATGACTGGGAAAAGTTAATAGCTGAGGGCATCGCCTATATCGAAATGGCGATGGATGCAGAAGTACGGCGCATCGTGCTGCTTGATGGTCCGGCCTTTCTTGGTAACCCTTCGCAGTGGCCTGGTCAAAATAGCTGCCTGGAATCCACTCGCCAGAGCATTATAAAAATGAGCGCAAGCGGCGTCATAAAACCCGTCGATGCCGATGCCGCCGCACATCTTTTAAATGGTGCCGCGCTCAATGCGGCCTTGTGGATAGCAGCCAGCGACGATCCGCAGCAGGCACTGCCAAAAGTTATTGAGGTATTCAGACTACTGGCAAGCAGCTTACTCACCCGCTCGGGTAAAGAGGGGTCTGATTAGAACGCTACCGCCGGTTCAGGCTTTTGCAAGCAAAAAAATAGCCGCAGGAGCAAAGCGATAATTTCTCCTGCAGCCCAGAGGTGATATTGAAGCAAACTTCCCGCGTCAGACATTCGCACCCAGCGCTTTATCAACGGCAGCTTCGCAGTGGATCAGCGTGGTATCGAACACAGGGACGGAAACGTTATCCCTGTTAAGCAACATGCCGACTTCGGTACAGCCAAGGATCACACAGTCAGCGCCGTTGTCAGCTAAACGCTGTGCGATATCTTCATAAACAGCGCGACTGGCCGGGTTTATAACGTCCTGGCACAGCTCCTGATAAATGATGCGATGAACCTCAGCCCGATCGGCATCATTCGGTATAACGGGCTGAAGTTTTACCGCCCTGAGCCGATCAAGATAAAAAGCTTGTTCCATCGTAAATGCGGTTGCCATCAGGCCTGGCGCTTTAAGGCCCGCTGCAAGGATCCGAGCCGCCGTTGCATCAGCAATGTGCAGCAGCGGAATGGAAACGCCGCTCATCATTTGGTCCGCCAGTTTATGCATGGTATTTGTCGCCAGTACGATAAAGTCGGCCCCGCCGCGCGCCAGCGCCAGCGCCTCCTTATTTAAAAGGGTTGCGGCGTCGTCCCATTTTCCGCTGGCCTGCAAATGTTCAATGTTGGCAAAATCCAGCGAACGGATAAGCAATTCAGGCGAGTGTAAACCGCCCAGACGCTGACGAACCAACTCACACATTTTCCGATAATAAATTTGTGTTGAGGCTGCTGACATCCCTCCCAGGATCCCAATCGTTTGCATTGCGTTTCCTTAAATTTTGTTACCTGTTCAGGGTGGTTACTCCAGCTTATCGCTGATAGCGGCGACGTACGCCAGTTGGTATCTGCTTTGGAACTAAAGCAGGCCTGAGCACGTAAGCCCATCGTTTACTGCCATAGCCTTGGGATCCTTATTTTATTTAAGCCGTAATCCGGGTGATACCAAAACGCAGTAAAGCAATAGCATACTTACCTGAAAATGTATGTCGAATCATGCAGGTCTGCCAGCGAGCGCCTTTCCCGGCATCCTTTTTAAGGCTCAGGCCTTTTCGCCCGGAGACTGCCCGATATTAAGGGGAAAGTGGCGCACTTTTAGTACGCCACCCGACAGTTATAACAGCGGCAGTTCCAGAAGCTGCCCTCCCTCTTCCGCAAGCCGCGTTAAATAGTGCGACGCTTCCAGAATCTGATAAGGAAAGTAGAGACCCGGCGCCACCGGCGGTTTGCCATCCAGCCCGATCAGTCGTTCAAGAAGCAGGGCAATGCTCATGCCTGTCAACGGTGCGGCTCCCCCCGGATGAACGACCGCATTGCGGGTACGAAGAGCCTGCCCGGCCTGATCCAGGCCTGAAATCTCAATAATGATTTCGGTGGAGAATGTTCCTCCTTTGCGCCGGCTTGAGCTGATACCCATGCCGAGATCGAACAGGACGCTGTGCGCACCCGTAGCAGTTGCCAGCCCAACCACGTCAATCGACGAGAAGCCCGTGGCGGGGATTTTGGTGCCGTCGAGCGCTGAGAAGGTGCCCTTAGCCTCATCGCCCTCGCGCCACAGATAGACGCCGGCCCGCCGCGTGAGCGCTGCGGGCAACAGGTGGTGCAGATGGTCGAAATCAGCGGCGACCGCAGGCCCGCCAACATCCTGTTCATCGACTAACGCCCCAATGCGGATTTCATGTACCTGGCCAAACGCTTTGCTCAGATGAAGCGCAGGCACCGTCGTGGCACCGACCAGCCACTCATAGCCGAGCACCACTGCCGACGCGCCCGGAGCGTGCATAAAGCTTGCGATTTCCGGAGCAATCTCGAACACGCCAGAAGAAATACTCAAATGGGGTACGCCTCGTGACTGAGCAAAGCGGAGTGCAGCAAGCGTATGGTCTTTATAGAGGACGACCACCGCACTGATTTTTCGCTCGCCGAGGCCAAGGTCTGCACGGGCGGTGTCAATCGCTATACCTTCCGCACCTCCCATTTTTGCGGCGGCGTGCTGCGCCCTGGCAAGGTCGCGCCCCCCTATCAGCAAGGGAAGATCGGGATAAGCAGCGCGTATTGCCCGGGCAGTCTGACCACCAATAGATCCGGAGCCGCCCAGCAGTAAGACAGGAGCAAATGACATAAGCGAGGTTCCTTGTGTGTGATAAGCTACTATTGGTAGGAAAGATAGCACTCCACAGCAACATAAGCTACTTTTAGTAGGTTTAATGAGAAAGAGAGAATGAAAGAACACAAGGCTCCGGCCGCCGGGTCGCCTGCCCGGCGCCTGTCGAAGGCAGAACGGCGACAACAGCTTCTCGATACCGCGCTTCTGATCGTGCGCGAGGAAAATGCGGATCGCCTCACGCTGGGCCATCTGGCCGTGCGTGCAGGCGTCTCGAAACCTGTGGTTTACGATCATTTCGCGACTCGTTCGACGTTACTGATCCAGCTGTACAGGTGGATAGATATGGAACGGGTAAGGACGTTTACTGAGGCCATGAGCGCGACTTCCCGAAGCCAGCAGGAAACGGTACAGATGCTGGCGAGCGCCTATATACACTGCGCCGCAGACAAAACGGACGAGTTTCACGCAGTGGGAGCGGCGCTGGCGGGGAGTGAAGAAAAGGCGGTCGTTTTCCAGGAACTTCTGGACAATTGTGTCGCCATGTTTGCGTCAATTCTGACACCCCATGTCAATATGACGCCCCAATCACTACAGCAATGCTGCATCGGCCTGGTCGGCGCGGGAGAAGCGCTGTCCGTGGCCCTTACCCGTGGGCGACTGAAGGAAACGGAAGCGGTTACAGCCTTCGCCTCGCTGATTGGCGGACTCATACAGACGGGCGAAAGCTGAAGGTCTGCGCAGATAACAGGCCAGGATATCAGCTTTTCGCCTGGCCCGGGGGCGGACGTGTTGTTTACATATTCTCTTCCAGAAAATCACGAATAGCAGGAATGATTTCCTTGCCGTGGGTTTCCAGCGCAAAGTGTCCGGTGTCATAGAAGCGAATCTCCGCATTGGGAAGGTCGCGTTTCCATGCCTCTGCGCCAGCCGGAAGGAAAAACGGATCGTTCTGCCCCCAAACTGCCAGCAAAGGTGGCTGATATTCACGGAAGTACTGCTGAAAATCAGGATACATTGCCACATTCGAGGCGTAATCCAGCACCAGATCGAGCTGAATATCCGCATTGCCCGGCCGTGAGATTTGCAGCCCCTCCAGCGTATATCCATCTGGCGAAACCAAACTCTTGTCGGTCACCCCTTCAAGATATTGCCATTTAATTGAGGCCGGTGTCGGAAAATCCTGCAGCGCATTCCGGTTCTGCTGTCCAGGGTCATGCCAGTATCTCTGGATAGGCGCCCAGCTCTCGCCCAGTCCCTCCTCATAAGCGTTGCCGTTCTGGGAAATGATGGCGGTCACGCGCTCCGGATGCGCGACAGCGAGACGCCAGCCTACCGGGGCGCCGTAGTCGTGAACCATAAGTGCGTAGCTATTGAGCTTAAGCTGTTCGGTGAACTGTCCGATGGTCTTTGCCAGCTGGCTGAACGTATAGGCGTACTCGCCTCTTGCAGGGGCTTCGGTAAAGCCGAACGCCGGCAGATCTGGCGCAATGACGTGATAGCGTCCGGCAAGTTCAGGTATCAGGTCGCGGAACATAAATGATGAAGCAGCAAAGCCGTGAAGCAGCAATAGGGCGGGCGCTTCTGGATTACCGGCTTCACGGTAGAAAATCCTTACGTTATCCACCTGCTCGTAGCGGTAATGAACCTGGCTCGCCACGGCGGATGCCGTGTCGTTAAGCAAAGGGGCAGCAGATGCTGATTTAGAAGCAGTCACGATCGTCTCCTGTAACCTTTAAAGTTAGAATTTGAAGGTTACATGCATTTTTGGTAACCTGCCAAATTAAATTTGTGGGTTACATAGCATGCTGGATCCTGACAACGCTTTTTCCGACGCCCCGTTTCTGGGTGATAACCTGGCCCTCGATTTTATTAACAGCGAGTATGTTGTGGAGGGTAAACGTCATGACACGCTTATCGACGATCGCAGCGTCGCAAGCTGGCTGATGAGAGCCGGACTCTTGTCCGACATCAACGATCGGCAGGTCCCGGATGGACTGCTTACTGAGGCTCGTGAACTTCGCGACGCGGCAAAGATCGTGGTGAACGCCGCCATTAACAGTGTTCCGGTGGATCTGGCTGTGATTAATCGGGTGCTTGAGCTGGGCCGCCCTGTCAGGAAGCTGGAATGGGACGGCGATTTGCAGCAATTTCGCATCGCCGTGTATCAAAATGCCACCAGCCCGTCCGGCCTGCTCTGGCCGATTGCCGAGGCTCTGATCAATCTGGTCACCAGCGATAAGTTCGAATTCGTTCGTCAGTGTGAGGCCCATGACTGCATTTTGTGGTTCCATGACCTGAGTAAATCTCATCGCCGCCGCTGGTGCAGCATGACAACCTGCGGTAATCGCATGAAAGTGGCGGCATTTCGTGCCAGAAAGAAACCCGGATAAGGCAGATCTTCCGGGCCTGCACTGCGTTCCCGTCAGCTGTGGCAGCATCTCCGCCTCTTGCTCAAAGTGGACATCGGCCTGCACGTCAGGGCGCTCCGTGCGAAAAGCAGACGTGGGTTCCCAGGGGGGCCGTATGGTCAACTCAACCGGCCGCAATCAGCCGTTAACGTCAGAGCCTGGTGAAACTTAAACTACCTCGCTCAAACTTGTGTCAGCCCACCATCCACACAAATTTCCGCTCCGGCTATATAGCTGCTTTCGTCACTCGCGAGGAATAATGCTGCATTGGCAACTTCTTCAGGCCTGCCCATTCTTGCTAAAGGAATGGCGCTGATTATCCCGTTGCGTAGCTCTTCAGAGGCTGCCTGCATCATCTCCGTATCAACAGGGCCGGGAGCGACAACATTAATGCGAATGCCCCGCTCGGAGAGTTCACGTGTCCATGTGCGGGCAAAAGAACGAAGCGCCGCCTTACTGGCACCGTATACGCCATATCCCTGAGTGCCAAGGACATCGGCGACAGAACCTATCAATACCACGCTGGCGCCCGCTTTCATCAGGGGAAGTGCGGCCTGGAGAGCAAACAGCGGTGAGCGCACGTTCAAACCGAAAGTAGTATCAAAATGCGCTGGGGTGACTTCATCAAGGGTCGAGTATGTCGACATGCCGGCATTGATCACCAGCACATCTATCTGGCCGGACTCCGTCTTAATCAGCTCAGCTATACGCGTTAGTTCGCTTATCTGACTGACATCGGCACGTAGCGGCCTGCCATCGCCGGCTATGGTGTGGCTGGCTGCTGCTAATTCCTCGTTGCGGCGCGAGGTGAACCAGGTTGTTGCCCCTTCACTGGCAAATCGCTGGCTGATAGCAAGACCAATGCCTTTGGCGCCGCCGAGTATCAGGGCAACTTTATTATTTAACCTACTCATCTGCTCACTCCTGTCGGGATGGAAAACAGATGATATAATTTTTATACTTAATAACAATTACGCACTTTGTTTATACCAGGTATTCCGGAGTATATCGCTATGAATCAGACTGACTGTAATGACCTGAAAGAAATAGGAAAAACCCGCCCGGTTCTTGAGAATATAACCAATAAATGGTCGATTTTAATTCTTACCGTGCTTTGTAGTGAACCCGTGCGCTTTAATGAACTGCGCCGCCGACTGGACGGCATTACGCACAAGGCTTTGGCTGATGCGCTTAAGCGGCTTGAGCGCAATGGACTGGTTCATCGAAAGGTACTGTCTGGTTCGCCGGTGAGCGTGGAGTACAGTCTTACCGCACTCGCGCAGTCGCTCCAGGACCCTTTTAATGCGCTGTACGAATGGGCGCTAAAATATGGCCCTGAAATGGCACAGGCTCAGTTGATATATGACGCTAAACATGCGGAAAAACTTTGCTGAATCAGCGAAACGTTGGATAACCTTGCGATGAGCCGCCTGGCCTTTCGGGTTGTTGCAGGCTTTAAGGAGGCGAAAGCATCCGCTGCTTTCTGTTACGAAGAATTAATCGCGCAGCAGCGTCAGCACGTTTTGCGCCTGCTGGTTGGCCATCTTCGTGACCGCATTTTGCCCCTGCTCTTTGATCTGCGCCATAGCCAGCTTGCTGGCTTCCTGCGCGTAGTCGGCGTCCTGAATGCGGCTCTGTGCCGCCTGCGTCGCGATACTCTGCTGTGACAGCACCGATTTGTTGGACTCGTAACGGTTGATCTTCGAGCCATAATCGGAACGGTAGCTGCTGACTTTGTTCAATGCCGCATCCAGCGCGCCCATCGCCGTACGAATGGCACCATCGGTCAGCAGGCTGGTGTTGTCCAGACCCAGCGTTTTGGTATCGGACGGCGTCGGCCCCAGGGTATCCGACTGGATCGGCTGACCATAGTTGGCGCTGGTGATCACCTCTAAAGGCTGGCTCTGTTTCGGCGGCACCGCTGGCGTGGCGGTCGGCTGCGGCAACGAGCCCCACGTCAGGTTGCTGTTAAACGAACCGTTGCCCACCACCACCACGATAAGATCTTCGCTGACGTTATCAATGCTGACCCGTTCCAGGGTATTGCTGGTTACCGTGCCGTCGTTCGCCGCGCCCGTGGCCGCATCTTCATAGCGATCGCCGTCGCCGCTATAGGTGATGCTCATCCCGTTATAGCTGGAGGTTTCGCTGCCGTTCAACGCCCACGCCGGGCCGCCTTCATTCAGACCTGAAGCGTCGTAGCTGGCGCCGCTGCTGAAACCGTTGCTGACGCTCATCAGCTTGCTGGTCGCGGAGGCGGCATCGGTGACGCCTTTACTGGCCCACGTAAAGTCGGGCGTGCCGCCTTCGATCGGCGTGCCGGCCAGATGCTTGCCGTCGCGCGTGAACAGCTGCACATCGTCATCCATGCTCAAGGAATCAACGGTAATAGAAATATTCGTGGTGCCGGCCGGAATATACGCCAGCGAAATCACGCCGGAGTTAAAGGAGTAGTTCTGTCCGGCTATCGGGAATTTAGTGCCGATAGGCGCAACGTTGCCCAACAGCACCGGCGGCAGCTCCGGCTTATCGGTCGCCAGAGGAAACTGCCCAAAAATTTCCGTGCCGCTGGCGATGCCGTTGATGCTTGCCAGCAGCTGTTGATATTCCGCGTTATAGCTCTGGCGGTCGGACACTGACATAGTGCCGTTGGCCGCGCGTACCGCAAGGCTTTTTGCCTTGATCAGCATATCGCCAATGTTGCCCAGCGCGCTTTCCGCCGTCTGCGCGTAGCTGATAGCGTCGTTAAGGCCGCGTGTTACCGCGCTGTCGGCGTTGACGTTCGCCTGCATACGGTTGGCGATAGCCTGCCCCGCCGCGTCGTCGCGCGCGCCATTAATGCGCAAACCAGAGGAAAGCCGCTCAATAGATTGCGCCAGCAGCGAGCTGTTCGCCGCTCGGGCATTGCCCGTGGCCAGCGCAGTTTCATTGTTGTAAATCGTTAACATTATCACTCTGCACAATTATTGAGGTAGTGAAGTTATCGGCTGCAGCCAGGACGGCTTTAGACGGCACGATTAATCTTTACACAACCCAAATAAATCTCGCCTTTCCGCGCCAGAGGCCAACATGGCGCACGGTTGGATAAGTTATTTTTCACTCATTAATAACTTATGATGCACTTAACTGCGCGGTTTTAGCTCGTTGAGTCGCGCCAGATGACGGCAGAAACGTGATAATCCTCTATTTTTTGTGAAATGGCGTGCATAAACCACGCATAATATTGCTTAAGTTTGCTGCGGTAAGAGAAATATCCAGCTGTTACAGACAGGTTATTAATAGGGCTTTTTGCGCAACCCTTAACCTTGATACAGAGCAATATGTTTAACATTTATGTAAAAAAAGCAGTTTATAGCAGGCACGGGCTTTTCAAATGTAATAAACACTAATAAAACTGCGCTTGACCTTATTTGAAAAAAGGCTTGCCTGACAGCACGCAATCGGCGAAATTAACCGCCGATTTTCCGAATTTATAACTATGCGGCTAAAGCCCGTCCTGATGAAAACCGACTTAATTTTCGCTTCAAATCAGGCGATTGACTCCAGAGGTATCCGTGTCAACTGCAAACAAACATCCTGAGAACACCAGTCTCAACGCGTTTAAACAGCCCCGATCCTTTTATTTAATTTTTTCGATTGAGCTCTGGGAACGATTTGGTTACTACGGCCTACAGGGCATCATGGCGGTTTATCTCGTCAAGATGCTGGGCATGTCCGAAGAGCAGTCTATTACGCTGTTCGCCTCTTTCAGCGCGCTGGTCTACGGCCTGATAGCCGTTGGCGGCTGGCTGGGCGATAAGGTGCTCGGCACCAAACGCGTTATCGTGCTGGGCACGCTGGTGCTGGCGCTGGGCTATGCGCTGGTGGCCTGGTCAGGCCATGACGTCAGCATGGTCTATATCGGCATGGCGACGATTGCCGTCGGTAACGGCCTGTTTAAAGCGAACCCCTCTTCGCTACTCTCTACCTGTTATGAAAAAGACGATCCCCGCCTGGACGGCGCCTTCACCATGTATTACATGGCGATCAATATCGGCTCCTTTTTCTCCATGCTGGCCACGCCCTGGCTGGCCGCGCACTATGGCTGGAACGTCGCCTTCTCACTCTCTTTTGTCGGCATGCTGATCACCCTGGTGAACTTTATGATTTGCCGCCGCTGGGTGAAAGATCATGGTTCTAAGCCTGACTTCCAGCCGTTGCAGGTAGGCAAGCTGCTGGCAACGATAGTCGGTATCGCGGTGCTGATCGTCATTGCAACCTGGATGCTGCACAATCAGGGCGTCGCGCGTCTGCTGCTGGCAGTGGTCGCTATCGGCATCGTGCTGCTGTTCGCTAAAGAAACTTTTGCCTTACAGGGCGCGCCGCGCCGCAAGATGATCGTCGCGTTTCTGCTGATGGTGGAAGCCATCGTGTTCTTCGTGCTCTATATGCAGATGCCGACCTCGCTGAACTTCTTCGCCATCCGCAACGTCGAGCACAGCATCCTGGGCCTGACCTTCCAGCCCGAGCAGTACCAGGCGCTGAATCCTTTCTGGATCATGATTTTCAGCCCGCTGCTGGCGGCAATCTATAACAAGATGGGCGACCGCCTGCCGATGCCGCACAAGTTTGCGCTGGGCATGGTGCTTTGCTCCATCGCTTTCCTCGTGCTGCCGCTGGGCGCGAAATTCGCCAACGATCTGGGTATCGTGTCGGTGGGCTGGCTGATCCTGAGCTATGCGCTGCAAAGCGTGGGCGAGCTGATGATCTCCGGGCTGGGCCTGGCGATGGTCGCCCAGCTGGTGCCGCAGCGTCTGATGGGCTTTATTATGGGCTCCTGGTTCCTGACCACGGCAGGCGCTGCCATGGTAGCCGGTAAAGTTGCCAACATGATGGCGGTGCCGGAAAACATCACCGATCCGCTGCAGTCACTGCACGTTTATGGCGACGTCTTTTTGCAGATCGGTATCGTGACCGGCGTTATTGCTGTTCTGATGATGCTGACCGCGCCTAAACTGAACCGCATGACGCAGAACTGATATCGACTTAGTGCTGAAAAGGGTGACGCCACGTCACCCTTTTTTATTGACGGCCAACGTCGAGGCGGCAAACTCCACCGCCAGCCCGGCGGCGGGCAGCAGCTGGCGAAAACGCACTATTTTTTCCGGCGCGATCAGCAGGCAACGTTCTTCCCCCTCCTTTTGTGGCCAGACAAGCTCCGCCGTTCCCTGAATATGCAGCGCCGCGCCCTGATGAAAATCCATAATCAGCAGCGCGCAGCGAGGCGCCAGCAGCAGATTCCCCAGCGTATTCATATAACGGTTGCCCGCGTAGTCAACGATCGCCAGCTTCCCCTGCGTCATCCCGATAAAACCCGGCGGCCCGCCGCGATGGGAAATATCCGCGCCCTGCTGCGGCGCGCGGCTGGCGATAAAGCAGGTATCCGCGGCGGCAATCAGGTAGCGCGCATCGGCATCCAGCGCGGCCAGCGGCTCCCGCTCCGGCTGTCGCAGCAGCTGGTGCTCAGGCAAGATCCGCCGCTGAATATATTTTGGGCAGTTGCCAAAGCTTTCCTGCACGGCGAGCGTCACAAAATCTGGCGTAACGCTGGCGATCGTGCCGTTGACCCGATTGCGCCGCCGGTTGGAAAAATCGAGGCCCAGGCCGCCCGCCGTCATGCCGGGTCTTAAAGCCGGCAGGCCGGGAAAGGTCGTTAAGGAAGCGGTGGCTATGCGCAGATGGTTCTCATCCGTTGCCTGCACAAATCCCGGCTCGCCCTGCAAAACGGCCGCAACCGGATAGCCAGCGGCATCGATCGTGCTGAAATAAAACTGGCTCAGCCCGGCGTAAAACAGCTGGTGCTGTTGCGGCATTGCCGTATAGATGGCGGCGCTTTCGGGGCTAAAGCCCGCCTTTTGCTGCGCCAGACGTTCGCCGGAGTGGAACATGGTTACGCTTCCTGTGGATGCGGCAGCGGCGGCAGCGCAATAAATCCCGGCAGCGCCTCAACGTTTTGCAGCCATTGGCGAATAGCCGGATAGTCGCGCAGCGAAATGCCGCCTTCCGGCGCGCAGGCGACGTAGGCATAGCAGGCCAAATCGGCAAGCGTCGCGCTGTCGCCCACCAGCCAGCTTTTGCCGCCTAAATGCGCCTCCATCTGCGGTAAAAATTTACGCGCTGTCGCCACTGCCGAGTCATAATTCTCTGGCGTGCCGAACTGTTTAATCAGCCGCGCCGAGGCAACCCCGTAGCGAATTTCGCCTGCGGCCTTGCCCAGCCATTGCTGCACCTGGGCTTGCTGATGCAGATCCTGCGGCAGCCACTGGCTGTCCGGCGCATAGCGTTTTACCAGCCAGATCAGTATCGCGTTGCTGTCGGTAATGACGTGCTCGCCATCCACCAGCACCGGCACCTGTCCCAGCGGATTCAGCGCCAGAAAAGCGGCGCTTTTTCTGACATCGGCACCAGCCTCTTTCAGGGTGGTCGGCAGGTTCAGCATAGCCAGCAGCAGCCGGACGCGATGCACGTGCCCCGAAAGTTCCGTTCCATAAAGCGTTAAGGTAGTCATGACGTTTCTCCTCTGTTTTTTCCAGCATACTCTTGCTGAAAACGGCGTAAACCGGCAAAGATAGCAATTCATAATTTCATAAAGTGAAACGGTGATGGATAAACTCGACGAGCTGGCGGTCTTTGTCGCCGTGGTGCAGCAGGGAAGCCTGGCGGCGGCGGCCCGCATGCTGCGGCGTTCTCCGGCGGCGATAACCCGCACGCTGGCCGCGCTGGAGCAGCGCCTGGCCTGTACGCTGATAGAGCGTACCACGCGTCGCCTGGCGCCGACGCCCGCAGGCGTTGCGCTGTTTGAACGGGCAAAAGGCGTGCTGGACGCTTATCAACAGGCGCTTTCCGCCAGCGACGGCAATCCGCTCAGCGGCCAGCTTAGCCTGACCGCGCCGGTGCAGTTTGGCCGCAGGCATGTCGCCCCGCTGGTGCTGACGTTTCTGGAGCGCTATCCGGATATCCAAATCGATTTACAGCTCAACGACGGCTATCAGGATCTGATTGAGCAAGGGCTGGATATGGCGGTGCGCATTGGGCAGCTGCGCGACTCTTCGCTGGTTGCCGTCGAGGTCGGCCGCGTGCGGCGCCTGCTGGTCGCAAGCCCGGACTATCTGGCCCGCATGGGCGAGCCTTTATCGCCTGCCGCGCTGGCGGATCACCATCTGATTGCCGGTGTGACAGCCAGTAAAACGTGGCGCTTTACCGCCGCTGGCTTGCAGGAGCGCGTTCGCATCACGCCCAGGCTAACCGTTAACGAGGTGGAAACCCAGCTGATCGCCGCCCGCGCGGGAAAAGGCATCGCCCGCCTGCTCTCCTATCAGGTTTACGAGGATCTACAGGCGGGAACGCTGTGCGAAGTGCTGCCCGCGTTTCGTTGCGCCGCCGTTCCGGTGCAGCTGGTGACGCAGAATGTCAAATATATGCCCGCCCGCGTGCGGGCATTCTGGGAGCTGGCTCGCGCCGCGCTGCCCGAGCTTGCCTGTTTTCAGACCAATAAGCCGGGCCAGCCCGAAAAAGAGATCGATTAAGCCAGCCGCGTACGCAAAGCCGCTGACTTTTTGAGCAGACGGCACTAAGCTAAGAACATCTTTTCCTCTGAGTCAGGGAGTACGCCATGAAACTGTTCTTTAAACCCGGTGCCTGTTCGCTTTCGCCGCATATCGTGATGCTGGAAACGGGCCTGGATTTCACGCTGGTCAGGGTCGATACCGCCGCCGGGATCACCGAGCAACAGGAAGATTACCGCCGGATAAACCCAAAAGGAAAAGTCCCCGCGCTACAGTTTGACGACGGCACCGTGCTGACCGAAGGCGTAGCGATTGTCCAGTATCTGGCGGATCTGAAACCCGACCGTCAGCTGCTGGCGCCGACCGGCACGCTGGCGCGCTATCAGACGCTGGAATGGCTGAGCTTTATCTCATCGGAGCTGCATAAAGGCTTTTCGCCGCTGTTCAGCGATGCCGCGCCGGACGACTATAAAGCCGTGTTGCGCCAGCAGCTGGAGGAAAAATTCACCTGGATCGATGGCGAGCTGAAAGACAAACAGTGGCTGTCTGGCCTGCATTTCAGCGCCGCAGATGCCTATCTGTTTACCGTAATGCGTTGGGCGAAATTGCTGAAGCTGAATATAGCCAGCCTGTCGGCGCTGGAAGGCTGGTTTCAGCGCGTTGCGGCACGACCATCCGTAATTGAGGCCTTAGAGGCGGAAGGACTGAACTGAAGGCCTGCGGATGAGCCAGCGCATAAGGTGTTAAACCGCGTAGCGGCAATGCCTTATACTCTGCGGCTATTACATCTGGAGGTACTATGAGTTCCGTAATTGATATCCTTACCGCCCATAAAAGCGAGCGCAGCTTTACCGATCGTCCGATTGATGACGCTATCCTCGATCGTCTTGTTGCGTCCGCCTACCGTGCGCCAACCTCGGTGAACTCACAGCAGGTGTCGCTGGTTATTACGCGCAATGCCGAAGCTCGCGGCAAGATTTCCGCTATTGCCGGCGGCCAGCCGTGGATTGCCAAAGCGCCGCTGTTTATCACCTTTGTGCTGGATATGCATAAAAGCCAGCAGGCGATGGCGGCCATCGATAAAGAGCAGATTGCCCAGCAGAGTATTGAAAGCGTGGTCTCCGGCGCGACCGACATCGGCATTGCGCTGGGCGCCGTGATGACGGCCGCGCGGGCTGAAGGCCTGGGCATTGTGCCGATTGGCGGCATCCGTCGCGATCCGCAGGCGATGATTGAGCTGCTGCATCTTCCCGAGCTGACTTTCCCCGTGGTCGGGCTGGCGCTTGGCTATGTGGATGAGCCGGCGCATCAGAAACCGCGCCTGCCGCTGAGCACTTTCCGTCACGAAGAGCGCTACAGCACGGAAGGCCTGCAGGAAAATATCGCGGCTTATAATCAGGAGATGGTGCAGCACTGGCAGAATATCGGCCGCCAGGACGGCGAAAGCTGGAGCGAGAGCGTTTCCGGCTACTATCAAAATATCTATTTCCCGGACGTGCTGTCCGCGCTGCTTAAGCAGGGCTTCGGCAACGAGAAATAATGAGGTTGCCGGGCTGCTTTCAGCCCGGCAATATCAGAGTTTTACCGCATCAAAATGCTGCTGGGGATTGGCGATACTGTCCTGAGCCGCCACCAGCTGAAGCTCGTACTCCCCCATCTCATGGGTTTTCAGCATCACTTCATAGACCGCCGCCGTAATGTGCTCTAACGCCTCTTTCAGCCCCAGACCGTGCAGCAGATCCACCAGCAGCAGCCCGCTGGTCAGATCGCCGACGCCTACCGGCTGACGCACGCCAAAATCCACCAGCGGACGGCTGATATGCCAGGCCTCATCCGCCGTGACCAGCAGCATTTCAAAGCGATCGCTGCGCTGGCCTGCCCGCGCCAGATGCTTCACCAGCACGATTTTCGGCCCTTTGGCGATCAGCTCGCGCGCGGTGGCGATAGCCTGCTCCACGCTGTTGACCTCATGACCGCTGAGCAGCTCCAGCTCCAGCAGGTTCGGCGCAATAATATCGCTGGCGGGCAGCGCGCTGCGGGCATGAAACTCCGCCACGCCGGGCGCAACGATACAGCCCTTTTCAGGATGACCCATCACCGGATCGCAGAAGTACCAGGCGTCGGGATTAGCCGCTTTCACCTGACGAACGATTTCGAGGATCTGCTCGCCCTGCTCTGCGGAGCCAAGATAGCCGCTGAGCACGGCATCACAGGTTTTCAGCCGGTCGATAGCCGCAATGCCGCTGACGATATCGGTCAGGTGGCTGGCAGGCATGACCACGCCGGTCCACTGGCCGTACTGGGTATGATTAGAAAACTGTACGGTATTCAGGGGCCAAACGTTTGCGCCCATGCGGCGCATCGGGAATTCCGAGGCGCTGTTGCCGGCATGGCCGAAAACGGTGTGCGACTGGACGGAGAGAATGTTTTTCATGGAAACCTTGCCGGAAAAAAGGGACGGGATGCTTAAAAGCGGGCTGGCGCGCCCCTGCTTCAGGACGCGCCTTTGTCTGTTCACGCCTGAAGCATTATTTCCAGACGATCAGACAGTAGTTCTTTTTACCACGGCGCAGCAGCGTAAAGCGATTAAACAGGCGATCTGCCGGTGCAAACGCGTATTCCGCGCTGAGCTGCACGTCACCGTTGATACTTACCGCTTTCGATTCGATCAGCTTACGCGCCTGGCCGCGAGACGGCGCTAAATCGCCGTCGACCATCGCCTGTTGCAGATCCTGACCGGCTTCCAGCTCAACAAACGGCATTCCGTCCTGCGCCAGCTGCTCAAAGTCCGCTTCGGTCATTTCCGCCAGGCTGCCGGAAAAGAGGCTTTTGGTAATGCGCTGCGCGGCGGTCAGGCCTTCTTCGCCGTGCACCAGCTTCGTGACCTGCTCCGCCAGCACATACTGGGCGCGAGGCGCTTTACCGCTGTTTTTGTCTTCTTCTTCCAGCGCATTGATCTCTTCAATGCTCATAAAGGTAAAGAACTTCAGGAAGCGGTAAACGTCGGCGTCCGCGGTATTGATCCAGAACTGGTAGAATTTGTACGGGCTGGTTTTCTTCGCGTCCAGCCACACCGCGCCACCTTCGGTTTTACCGAACTTGGTGCCGTCGGATTTAGTGATCAGCGGAACGGTCAGGCCAAACACCTGGTTCTGATGCAGACGACGAGTCAGATCGATACCGGAGGTGATGTTGCCCCACTGATCGGAGCCGCCAATCTGCAACGCCACGCCGTAGCGCTCGTTCAGGCAGGCGAAGTCGTAGCCCTGTAGCAGATTGTAGGAGAACTCGGTAAAGGAGATGCCCTGGTCGTCACGGTTCAGACGCTGCTTCACCGCTTCTTTATTAATCATCTGATTAACGGAGAAGTGCTTACCGATATCGCGCAGGAAAGTCAGCACGTTCATGCTGCCGAACCAGTCGTAGTTATTGGCCGCTACGGCGCTGTTGTCGCCGCAGTCGAAGTTCAGGAAAGGCGCGACCTGGCCGCGGATCTTTTCCACCCACTCGTTAACGGTATCCGCGGTGTTCAGCTTGCGCTCGGCCGCCTTAAAGCTCGGATCGCCGATCAGACCGGTCGCGCCGCCCACCAGCGCCACCGGACGGTGACCGGCATCCTGGAAGCGCTTCAGGCAGAGAAGCGGGACCAGATGGCCCAAATGCAAGCTGTCCGCGGTCGGATCGAAGCCGCAATAGAGCGCGATTGGCCCTTGCGCCAGCCGCTCTGCTAACGCTTCCTCATCCGTTACCTGGGCGACCAGGCCACGCTCTTGCAATTGTTTAATCAGGTTACTGCTGCCCATCTGTGACTCCGTGTAAAAAAAGTCTGCACCTTTGCTGGTACACAGCTCTCCGCTGGCTAGCGGATGAAAAAAAGGGGTATAGAATAAAGCGCCGACGGGCTCTGTGCCAGCGCTTAACGGATTATTTCGCGCAATCAGGGCGCCAGACGATCGATTTTCCACGCCTCGTTGTCGCGCTGGTAGAAAAAGCGGTCATGCAGACGATGTTCGCCGCCCTGCCAGAACTCCATTGAGTCTATGGTAATGCGATAGCCGCCCCAAAAGCTCGGCAGCGGCACCTCGCCCTGCTGAAATTTCTGCTTCAGTTCCAGAAACTTGCCTTCCAGCACGCCGCGCGCGGAAATGCGGCTCGACTGTTTCGATACCCATGCGCCTATCTGGCTTTCGCGCGGGCGGCTGTGGAAGTACTTTATCACGTCGATCATTGACAGTTTTTCAACGCGGCCCAGCACCATCACCTGGCGCTCCAGCATATGCCACGGAAACAGCAGGCTGATGCGCGGATTTTTTTCCAGATGCTGTGCTTTGCGGCTGCCCAGATTGGTGTAAAACACCATGCCGCGCGTATCAAAATGCTTCAGCAGCACGATGCGCTGGTAAGGCTGCCCGTGCTCGTCCACGGTCGCCACGCTCATGGCAGTAGGATCCGGCAGCTGCGCGGCAACCGCCTGGCTCAGCCACTGTTCAAACAGCACCAGCGGGTCGTCAGGCAGATCCTTGCGGCGCAGGCCGCCACGAGTATATTCACGGCGCAGATGAGCAATCTGCTGTAGGCTGTCGTCATTCATGGGATTTTCCGCTATCAGAGTTGAGGCATTGTGCGCCTCATCACAATCAATTTCAACGAGTTAACGGTTTTCGAGCCGGCAGTCGTCAATGATGATTTTGCCGTTGCGCTCCACAAAAGCGCCGTCGCCTTTTGACCAGAAAACGTAGTTTTCATCGGCATAGCGCGTGCCGGAAGCGGCGGGCTGCTGCTTCAGCGTCAGCGGATTGCCGTCCAGAATCAGATTCACTTCCTCACGATCGTTATCCAGCAGCACCGACAGCGGCAGCGTGCCGCAGCGATAGTGCAACCGGCTGATTTTTTCAGGCGTCTGATGTAGACATCCGCTCAGCAGCAGCGCGGCCATCAGCAATAAACATTTTTTCATCTTTGCTCCATTCAGATAACTCAGCGGCAGCGCTGAACATTAGCGGGAAAGATTGCACCGATCACGGAGGCTTCGCGCGCGCCGGTCACGGAAGGCAGATTACCCGGCTGCGATGAGAGCGTACGGCAGGCCAGCCAGGCGAAAGCTAGCGCTTCCATATCGTCACCGCGAATGCCGACCTCATCGGTGGCGTTGACTTCAATGCCCGGCAGCAGCGCTTTCAACCGCGCCATCAGCAGCGGGTTTTTTCCGCCGCCACCGCACACCAGCAGCCGCTCGCAGCCGCCGCTCAGCATCACCTGCTGCGCAATAGTGGATGCGGTCAGCTCCACCAGCGTGGCCTGCACGTCCTGCGGCGGCAGACCGGGGAAGTTAACCAGCTGCCGGTCGATCCAGGCCGGATTGAAATATTCTCTGCCGGTAGACTTGGGCGCGGCCAGCGCAAACCAGGGATCCGCCAGCATTTGCTGCAATAAAGGATACACTACCTGGCCGCTGCTGCCCCAGGCGCCGTCCCGATCGTAGGGCTGACCCTGGTGACGCCAGATCCACGCGTCCAGCAGCATATTGCCCGGCCCGGTATCGTAGCCGCCCACCGGCTGGCCGGGGAGCAGCAGCGAGAGGTTGGCAATGCCGCCGATATTCAGCACCATCCGCCGCTCTTCAGGATGCATCAACACTGCCTGATGAAAAGCGGGCACCAGCGGCGCGCCCTGTCCGCCTAACGCCATATCCCGGCGGCGAAAATCCCCCACCACCGTAATGCCGGTCAGCGCGGCTATCTGGTTATTGTCGCCGATTTGCAGCGTATTAGGCGCGTCGCCCAGCGGCTCGTGCCAGACGGTCTGCCCGTGGCAGCCGATGGCGGCGATATCCTCTTTCTCCAGCCCTTCGCGCTCGATCAATGCCTGTACCGCTTCGGCAAACAGCCGGCCCAGCCGCGTATCCAGCTGCCCCAGCCGGGAAAGCGTCAGCGACTGCCCCTGGCTGACCGCCAGGATCTCCTGGCGCAGCGCCAGCGGCATGGGATGGCAGTAGCTGGCCTGCTGCGCCACCATCTGCGGGTCAATTGCGGCCAGCACCACGTCCACGCCGTCCAGACTGGTTCCTGACATTACGCCTATATAACGTCCCGATCTCATCAAAGTCCCTTACCCGCTGTGGGAATATCAAACCTGGGTACAGCGTCGCAAAAACGGTGCAGCAATTCTATGATTAACTGTGCATTTTTACATGATGACAGACTTTTTACTGCGCTTTCCGCGCCGGCATTGATTTCAGGTTTACCCGCACTGCGCTATGCTTAAAGCAATTTTTTGACGTAACCACACAGCAGGCATTGCCTGTACCGTATAATTAGGTTATTGATCGCTGCGCAATTGACTGCAGCACATGGAAAAGAAAGGAGTTTGATGATGTTGAAGCGCATGATGATCGTAGCACTGACCGGTGTGACTTTAGCAGGCTGCGCCAATGACAGCTCGCTTTCCGGCGACGTTTACACCGCCTCGGAAGCGAAACAGGTGCAGAGCGTCACTTACGGCACGCTGGTTGGCGTCCGTCCCGTCCAGATCCAGGGCGGCGACGACAGCAATGTGATCGGCGCGCTCGGCGGCGCGGTGCTCGGCGGCTTCCTGGGTAATACCGTTGGCGGCGGCACGGGCCGCAGCCTGGCAACGGCGGCAGGCGCAATTGCCGGCGGCGTGGCCGGTCAGGGCGTACAGGGATCCATAAACAAAACTCAGGGCGTGGAGCTGGAGATCCGTAAGGATGACGGCAACACCATTATGGTGGTGCAGAAACAGGGCAACAGCCGTTTCGCTGTAGGACAGCGCGTCGCGCTGGCTTCCAACGGCAGCCAGATCACCGTTTCGCCACGCTAACCGAGGAACCGGCAATCGCCGGATCATCAGAGTGCGGATAAAGCCCATTCAGTGGACTGCACCCCCGTAATGTTAGACACAGTTTTTTTATGAGCAGTCCCCTGACCATAAACAGATGTTCAGGGGACTTCATAGAACAACCAGAACCACATCGCTTACATGTTCCAGTAATCCTCTACAAAGTTGCGCACAGGCAGTTTTGGACTTAATAATCCTATGCAAGTTCAGTTAGTCGTAATTTGACTAATTATTACACCCTCTACATTCTTGTCTTTAAGATTGTACTGAAGGCAGTTCATCTGTGTGAAATCACCATAAATCTTGGTGTCATTGCAATATCTAAACACTTTTGCATCTGAAGTTTCAGAAAATGATGATGAAATGTTTTTCAATGTCATATTCAATAAAGGAATCCCCTTGATTGTTACGCTTAAATCATCTGAATAAGAATAACATCCTTTCGTCCTCTCATTTCTGGCTACTGCTATAGATGTTAAATTGCCTTGCCCCATCTCGTTATCAGAAATAAACCAATAGTTCACGCCTTTTGAGTTCAGGCAAAGCCATGAGGCTTGATCTCCTTTGTTGATGGTTACGTCAGTACTTTTCGCTATGTCTGCAAGGAGGCTGTATTCCATAACAAACACGTTGTCGCCAACAATAACGTGAGGCGATAAATCCTTATTAGTATTGTATTCAGGAACGGATGCATCATCCTGGTAATAGTTAGCACCAAACCCCTCCATTTGCATAGACATAGCAGCAGGAGAAGCCATTACAGCAAGGGCAAGGGCAATATTTTTCATTTCACCTTTAACTCCCTTTCACCACTTGCCCAAATGCTCTTTCTGACGCTGATGGGGGCGATAATACATCCTTCGGATGAGTCCAGTGGATGCCTCTTGCTCGCGCCATGTATGCGAAAGGCTGAGCGTCCGCACATTGCATTACTCAGGTTAGGGGTAAGGTTTAGCGTATATTTCCCCGTATGAGGGGAATTGTGGGGGAAGCCGATTGTATAAGTCCCTCTGGGAAGAGGGCCTTTCCCGCTCACACATTCTTGAGAGCTATCATTTTTATATCCAGTCGCTCCGGCATAGTCAGCGGTATAAGTTTCACCGTTACGGGTAAAAGTGTGTGTTTTTACATCATATATCCACGCCATTATGCAGCCCGTCCTTTCCATAAGTCAGAATGAATAATATTGCCATCAAGATAATGCCATGTGATCTTCTCATAAGCTAAATCAACGTATTCAAGATGGTCATGCCTTTCCCATTGAGGATTGTTTATATCCATCATGAGCGGTTCTATTTCTGTTACTTTCACGCTCTCCAGCGTGGTCCTGAAGTACTCTTCCTCGAATCCGTTGTGGTTGATGCGATAGAACTTAAATACAGCCCTTTTTAGGGGCTGACCTGTAGACAATGCTTTGTAAAGATAAGATGATGAGCTATCGATGCCTTTCATGAAAGCATATGAGCTATGTAAACGCTTTGCAGTCGCTTTCCCAGTCAGAAAATCAGTAGGCTGTTCTACAGAGTGCATTAGTTCACTAACTTCTATGCTTCCTTCCCGACCATTCACATCGACACTGCCCTTTATTGAAGATCCACTGTCATCTTCGAGCCATAGGTAAACCGGAATAGCCATTGAATAAATTCCCTTATTAGTTGAATGGGCGATTATCCTCTGTCCAATCTTTCATGATGAGATGTTGTTTGATATTTTATTGAGACAGGTCAATAAAACACGCATTTCCCCGACTACATTCAGCCTTCGTCTCGTGTTCTCTGCGATCAGGCTGCCACTTGTTGAATGTTGAAGTAAGCGGAACTCAACCGGGCTGAGGCCATTGAGGCGCAAACTGATGCGTTCATGGTTGTAGTAGTGGATACAGGCGTCAATGGCCTCTTTCAGAGCAGGGATGCTGCTGAATTCTTCCAGATAGAAGCATCAGGATTTAAGCGTGCCGAAAAAGCTTTCAGCTATTGCGTTATCGAGGCAGTTGCCCTTTCACGACATGCTTTGCACCACGCCTGCCGCCCGGAGCCTGTCCTGATAAGCCGTCATCTGGTACTGCCAGCCTTGGTCAGTGTGCAGCACGGGCGTATCACCCGGCGACAGCCGTGTAAATACTTTATCCAGCATCGTATCAATAGCGCCATCACGTGCCTTTCCGACAGACTGTACGCGCGGTCAGGGCGTGCAGGGATCCATAAACAAAACTCAGGGCGTGGAGCTGGAGATCCGTAAGGATGACGGCAACACCATTATGGTGGTGCAGAAACAGGGCAACAGCCGTTTCGCTGTAGGGCAGCGCGTCGCGCTGGCTTCCAACGGCAGTCAGATTACCGTTTCGCCACGCTAAAAAAGGAACCGGCGCTCGCCGGTTCTTTTATTCGCGGTTTTGCAGATCCAGAATATTCTTTTCCAGCCTGGCGATTAGCGTCACCAGCTGGTCGATCTCCTGCTGGGAGATACCAGCCAAAATATCATCCCGCGTGGCGTCGATAACATGCTCGACTTCGCTAATGATCGGCGCCGCTTCCTCGGTCAGCTTGATGCGCTTGGCGCGACGATCGCTGGCGCAGGTGGTGCGGGTAATCAGCCCTTTTTCTTCCAGCTGATCCAGCGTGCGCACCAGCGAAGGCTGTTCAATGCCGATGGCTTTGGCCAGCTGGATCTGCGACTGCTCCGGCGGCAGCTGATGAATATTGTGCAGCGTGACCCAGTGCGTCTGCGTCAGCTCCAGGGGTTTCAGGCGCTGGTCGATCAGCGATCGCCAGATGCGCACCAGTCTTGCGAGATCCGTTCCTAATGGGGTATCCAATTTCCTCTCCTTATAATTAGCTTGCTAGCTATCAAGCCTCATTCCAGGCTATTCTGCGAGTTTACAGGACAGAATACAAATATCATTCACATTAAGCGTAATGCCAATCTACAGCTATGCTGTGACCTGGGTAACAAGGAGTGCTTTAAGTGAACAATGCTTTTACGGCGGCTGTTTCGCCGCTAACCGACCTGGTTTTCGGCGCGTCGCTCTATTTTCCGCCGCTGTTTAAAGCCGTGCTGGCCGGGTTTTTCCTCTGGCTGCTGATCCACCCCGTGTTGCGCAGCTGGATCTATTCCGGCGAGATTTGGCATCCCACCCTGCTCGACCTTTCCCTGTTTATTCTCTGCGTCAGCGCTTCGCTGTGGCTACTGATGGCATTCGTATGAAATTCAACTCGCTAAAATATTTTTCAACGCTGATCTTCTTCGCCGCCGCGCTTTGCGCAGGCTGGTGGCTATGGAATTTTTATATGCAGTCACCGTGGACGCGGGACGGTAAGGTGCGCGCCGAGCTGGTTAATATCACGCCGCAGGTTTCCGGGCGCATTGAAACGCTGCTGGTAAAAGATAACCAGTTCGTGACCAAAGGCACGCCGCTGCTGACGCTGGACGCCGAGCCTTATCGCATCGCGGTGCTGAACGCCGAGGCGCAGCTGACGAAGGCACAGGCCGATCTGCTGAAGGCTCAGCATGAGTCGCGGCGGCGTCAGAGTCTGCCACGCAACGTGATTTCCGCAGAAGATTTGGATGCGGCCGAGCTGAACGCGAAGTCGCTGGCGGCGGCGGCAAAGGCCGCTCAGGCGCAGCTGGAACAGGCGCGCTGGAACCTGACCCAGACGCAAATCGCCGCGCCAACCGACGGCTGGATCAGCAATCTGGTGGTGCGGCCCGGTAACTATGCCACCAGCGGAACGCCGGTCTTCGCGCTGGTCGACAGCCACTCTTTTTATGTGATGGGCTATTTTGAAGAGACCAAGCTGCGCCATATTCGTCCCGGCTATCGCGCGACCGTGCGGCTTTACAGCGATAACCGCGTGCTGCACGGCGAGGTCGAAAGCATTGGCCGCGCTATTTACGATCAAAGCGTGGAAAGCGACAGCTCACTCATTCCCGATATCAAACCGAACGTGCCCTGGGTGCGCCTTGCGCAGCGCGTGCCGGTGCGTATTCGCCTGGCCGCGTGGCCAAAAGATTTGCCGCTGGTAGCGGGCACCACCTGCACCATCACCGTTGCGCCATGAACTGGCAGTGGCTGGAGTGGCAAAACCTGCCGTGGATCAAAGCGACCCGAGGCCAGTGGCGCTACGCGTTGCGCAATGCCCTCGCGATGTGTCTGGCGCTGAGCATCGCCTATGCGCTGGCGCTGGACGAGCCTTACTGGGCGATGACTTCCGCCGCTGTGGTGAGTTTTCCGACCGTCGGCGGCGTAATCAGCAAAAGTTTGGGCAGGATTGCGGGCAGCCTGCTGGGCGCGGGCGCGGCGCTGCTGATCGCGGGCTATACGCTGAACGAACCCTGGCTGTTTGCGCTGGCTATCGCGGGCTGGCTGGCGCTCTGCACCTGGATCCAGAACCATTATCAAAATAACGTTGCCTATGCGTTTTCCCTGGCGGGCTACACCGCCGCCATTATTGTGTTTACCACGGTTAATATTACGGAAATCGGCGATCTGTGGGAGATTACCCAGGCGCGCGTTTGCGAAGTGATTACCGGCATCCTGTGCGGCGGCCTGATGATGATGATCCTGCCCAGCACCTCGGACGGCGAGACGTTGATTAACTCGCTGAAAGAGATGCATCTTCGCCTGCTGGATCATGGACGACTGCTGCTGCAACGCGAAAGCACCGATAATGTGCGTAGCGCGCATGAAAACGTTATTGGGCAGATCCTCACGCTTAATCTGCTGCGTATTCAGGCGTTCTGGAGCCATTATCGCTTTCGTCGGCAAAACAACGTGCTGAACTATATCCTGCATCAGCAGCTGCGCCTCACCAGCGTGATCTCCAGCCTGCGCCGAATGCTGCTGAACTGGCCCGACGCGCCGGAAGGCCTCTATACCGTTGTACAGCAGCTGCTGGATGAGCTGGCGAGCGCCGACTGCGATAAATATCGTCTGGCGCGACTGCTCGCCAGCGCCGCGCCGCAGGATCAAAGCGACTATCGCTATCAGGCTTTCTGGCATCGTCTGCGCTATTTCTGCTGGCTGTGGCTGAATATCCGCCGCTGGCTGCGGCTGTTTGAACAGGCCGACGACGATACCCGCCTCGCACCGCCCGCCGCCCCGGCGCTCGCCAGGCACAGCGACAGCGCGGAAGCCAGCTGGAGCGCCCTGCGCACCTTTAGCGTGATCGTGCTGGGCTGCGCTTTTACCATCGCCACCCAGTGGGATGCGGGCTCGGCAGCGTTAACGCTGGCCGCCATCAGCTGCGTGCTCTACTCCTCCGTGCCTTCGCCCGTCAGCAGCGTGTCGCTGCTGCTGAAAACGCTGCTGCTGCTTTCCGTGTTCAGCTTTATCATCAAGTTCGGCCTGATGGTGCAAATCAGCGTGCTGTGGCAGTTTTTGCTGCTGCTGTTTCCGCTGCTGGTCACGCTACAGCTTTTCAAGGTGCAGCAGAAAAAGCGCGCCGCGCTGTGGGGCCAGCTGATTGTGTTTGGCGGCTCGTTTCTTGCCGTTACCAATCCGCCCACCTATGACTATCAAAGCTTTATTAACAATAATATCGCCAAGGTGTGCGGCGTGCTGCTTGCGTGGCTGGCTTTTCTTATTTTGCGGCCCAGTTCCGACAAGCGGCGCAGCCGCCGCCATATCCGGGCGCTGCGCCGCGAGTTTCTCGATCAGCTCAGCCGCAGGCCGCACCTTAGCCAGAGCCGCTTTGAGTCGCTGATTTACTATCGGGTCAACCAGCTGAACGCCAGCCGTGACGAGCCGGCCAGGCTGTGGCTGCTGCGCTGGGGCGTGGTGTTGCTGAACTGTTCGCACATTGTCTGGCAGCTGCGCGACTGGCAGTGTGATTCGCCCGCACTGCTGGCGGTGCGGGACGCCATGCTGAGCAATCTGCATCGTATTATCAGCGGTAAAGGCGTACAGCAGCACGCGCTGGAAGAGACGTTAAAGGAACTGCAGGAAAATCTGGATCTGCTGGCGGCGGGCAAAACAAAAAGCGAAACGGAACTGGCGGGTATTGCCTGGCGGCTTTACTGCTCGCTCTCACAGCTGCAGCAGGCTTCGACATTGACATAACACCGAATTTTTCATTTATACTGGGCCACGCTTACATGGAGTTTAACGAATGAGGGATCATGATGAAAAAAATTCTGGCTACCGTTCTTCTGCTCGCCTGTTCTCTGCCGGCTTATGCTCATGCGGCAAAAACCGTCACGGTTAAAGAGGCGAAAACGCTGCGCGATGATACTCGCGTGGTGCTGACAGGCAAAATCACCGGACATGCAGGCGACGACGATCTTTACTGGCTGCAGGACAGCACCGGAAAAATCCGCATTGACATTGATGATGACGAGTGGGAAGACAATCACCTAGCAATTGGCAAAACCGTGCGCGTGGTCGGCGACGTGGATAAAAATGGCGGGCATACCGAAATCGAAGTCGATCATATTAGCGTGCTGCGTTAGGCAATAAACCTGCCGCCGCGACGAGCGGCGGCGGTTTGGTTAGATCACCCCGCAGGCGAAACGGCCGCCTCCGCCGCCCAGCGGCGCAGGATGATCGGCATGGTTATCGCCGCCGGCATGCACCATCAGCGCTTTGCCTTTAATATCCGACAGTTTTTTAATGCGCGGCGCCAGCACCGGATAGGTAGCCGTGCCGTCGGCGCTCACATAAAGGGCCGGTAAATCGCCCAGGTGACCATCCTGCCACGGTCCCAGATGCTTGCCGGTTTTTTGCGGATCGAGATGGCCGCCCGCCGCGCCTGCGGCAACCGCTTTCCCGTCGGTGGTTTTTGGATCGCAGCTGCCGTTGGCGTGCACATGGAAACCGTGAATACCCGGCGGCAGCTCTTTCAGCTGCGGCGTAAAGCTCAGGCCATAGGCCGTTTCTGCTATCGTTACCTGGCCAATACTGTCGCCTGCGCCTTCAGGGGTGGCAAGCCTGATATCGACTTTTTCGCTGGCGGCCTGGGCCAGGCCACAAAAGGCCAGCGATACCATAAGCAGGTTTATACGTCTCATTACACTTCCTCACATTTTGCTGTGGAAGCTATAAGCCTGGCCGCTATTTGCAGAACTACATAAGAATCTGTCTACTAAAACAAAGAAGGCTGTTCCGGTTCGTCCGGCTCGGCGGGTTTACCGGCGCGCAACAGTCGCTGCCGCCGCAAACGACAAAGCCGCAGCACCTCGCGTTTTTGCGCATCGCTGAACTTCATCCAGTTAAAGCGCTCCTCGCGGCTACGCAGGCAGCCACGGCAGTAGCCGCGATCGTCGCTCTGACAGATCCCCCGGCACGGGCTGGGAACGGGGAAAAACTCCAGTTGTTCGGCCAACGTCGCTCCTTATGCAGGGAAAATTTAAATGTAATATTAATGTTAGTCTTTCAACATCGTTTAGTGTCAGTTAATGTTTAATTGTGCTAACAAAGCTATGCTCATTCACCGCTTACTGCTGATGAACCTTTATGAAGCTGACTGCTTTACGCTGCAATGAAATCAGTTTTAACTTTTATGCCGCCTTGTTTTTTACGCTTATCCCGAATGCGCTGTTCTTTTTTCACGCGTGGGAGCGTATCCCTTACAGCGAGCTGAAGGATTATTTTTTCGCTGCCACCATGCCGCTGGTGCTGTTCTGCGGATTTCTGTTTATTTTTAGCGTGGCCGCCCTGCCGTGGATCAGAAAACCCCTGTTAATTTTTCTGGCTATCGTCAGCGCGGCGGCCAACTATTTTATTTACAGCTTTGGCACCGTTATCGACACCAATATGATCCAGAACGTGTTTGAAACGGATCTGCAGGAAGCGACCGCCCTGTTCAGCCTGCGCTATATCCTCTGGCTGCTTCTGCTGGGCCTGCTACCCGCGCTGCTTATCTGGCGGGTCAGGATTGTAACGCGGCGTCCATGGTGGATGAATATCGCTTTTCGCACCGGCACGGCCCTGGCGGCGCTGCTGGCGATCCTGCTGGTCGCCGCGCTGTTTTATAAAGATTACGCCTCGCTTATCCGTAACAATAAAGGCCTGGTGAAGATGATTACGCCGGTCAATATCGTCAGCGGCATTGGCCACTATATTGATAATCGCTGGTTTGACGGCGATCGCACGCTGATTAGCATCGGCCAGGATGCACGCAAAGGCCCGCAGATTTTAGCGCAGCAGAAAAAAACGCTGGTGGTGTTTGTGCTGGGCGAAACGGCGCGGGCGGAAAATTTTTCACTCGGCGGCTATGTGCGCAACACTAATCCGAAGCTGGCAAAAGATAACGTCATCTATTATCCCAACGCCACTTCGTGCGGAACGGAAACGGCCATTTCCGTACCCTGTATGTTTTCCAATATGCTGCGCGAGCATTACGATGCCAGCCTGGCGCGCCATCAGGAAGGGCTACTGGACGTAATGGCCCATGCGGGCGTCAGCGTGCTGTGGCGGGAAAACGACGGCGGCTGTAAGGGCGCCTGTGACCGCGTGCCGCATACCGACATGACGCGCTGGCAGCTGAAGAACTTTTGCCGTGACGATTACTGCCTTGACGACGTGCTGCTGTGGCGGCTGGATCGCTATCTGGACAGCATGAAAAACGACACGGTAGTTGTGCTGCATCAGATGGGCAGCCACGGCCCGGCTTACTACCGGCGCTATCCGGCAGACAAGAGGCCCTTTACTCCGACCTGCGACAGTAACCAGATCCAGGACTGTGACAGCCAGGCGCTGGTCAATACCTATGACAATACGCTCGTCTATACCGATTCAATGCTGGATGACACCATCGGCCTGCTGAAGACCTACAGCAGCCGCTACAACGTCGCGCTGATTTATCTTTCCGATCACGGTGAATCGCTGGGCGAACGCGGGATGTATCTGCACGGCGCGCCTTATCTGATTGCGCCCACTCAGCAGACGCATATTCCCTTTCTGCTGTGGCTTTCTGACGGCTACGCCAGCGCCTTTGGCATCAATAGTACCTGCCTGCGGCAGGCTTCCGGCGCGGCGGTGTCGCAGGACAACGTTTTCCATACGCTGCTGGGAATGATGAATATTGAAACCAAAGAGTACCAGCCCGCGCTGGATATGATCCGATCGTGCCGTACCGTTGCAGGTAGCGGCAATTTCTCTACTACGCTCAATAGTCACTGAAAATTTTGGCTTTGCCACCGCCGTATCGGCGGTTGGCAGCCGGTTTCCCAGGAGCGATAAATGCAGCTGAAAAAACTTTTTACCCCTTTAAAACTTGGCGCGATTGTGGTGCCTAACCGCATCTTTATGGCGCCGCTGACGCGCCTGCGCAGCATCGAACCGGGCGATATTCCTACGCCGCTGATGGGTGAATACTACCGCCAGCGCGCCAGCGCCGGGCTGGTGATCACCGAAGCCACGCAGATTTCCTTCCAGGCAAAAGGCTATGCCGGCGCGCCCGGCCTGCATACCGCCGAGCAGATCGCCGCGTGGAAAGCGATTAACGCCGGCATCCATCAGGAAGGCGGCCACAGTTCGGTGCAGCTGTGGCATACCGGACGTATTTCCCACAGCAGCCTGCAACCGGAAGGTAAAGCGCCCGTGTCGGCTTCCGCCATCAATGCCGAAACCCGCACCTCTCTGCGCGATGACCAGGGCCGGACAATCCGTGAAGCGACCTCCACGCCGCGCGAGCTGCGTCTGGATGAGATCGACGACGTGATCAACGATTTCCGTCAGGCCACAATCAACGCGCGCGAAGCGGATTTTGACCTGGTGGAGCTGCATTCCGCGCATGGTTACCTGATGCATCAGTTTATTTCGCCCGCGTCTAACCAGCGCACGGATGCCTACGGCGGCAGCGTGGAAAATCGCACGCGCTTTGCGCTGGAAGTGGTGGATGCGGCCATTGACGGCTGGCGCGCCGACCGGATCGGCATTCGTATTTCGCCGCTCGGGCCGTTTAACGGTCTGGATAACGGCGAAGATCAGGAAGCCGCCGCGCTTTACTACATCGGCGAGCTGGCGAAGCGCAATCTGGCCTATCTGCATATTTCAGAACCGGACTGGGCGGGCGGCAAGCCTTACAGCGATGCCTTCCGCGAGGCGATCCGCGCCGCTTATCCCGGCGTGATTGTGGGCGCAGGCGGCTACAGCGCTGAGAAAGCGGAAGCGCTGATTGAACAAGGCCTGATCGACGCCGTAGCCTTTGGCCGCGACTACATCGCCAATCCGGATCTGGTCGAGCGCCTGCGGCAGAACGCGCCGCTGAACGAGCAACGCCCGGAACTCTTTTACGGCGGCGGCGCGGAAGGCTACACGGACTATCCGTTCCTGTAAGCGCCTGCGGGTTTTATCGCCGTCCGACGTCTGACGGCGCGAGAAAGCACGCATTTCCTGGTTTCCGCCAGGCTATAGCTGCTATTCTCTCACGCGGGTAAAACGGCCTGAAGGCCGTTTTACCGCCGGGAATGCCTGCTGGTTCCCGTAACGGCAGGAATTCAGGCTATGCTTGTTATCGGATGATAACGTTTGTTCAAAGAGGATGTTATGCGCTTACTTCACACCATGCTGCGCGTTGGCGATCTGCAACGCTCCGTTGATTTCTATACTAAAGTTCTGGGCATGCGCCTGCTGCGCACCAGTGAAAACACCGAATATAAATACACGCTGGCTTTCGTAGGCTATACCGAAGAGAGCGAAGGCGCGGTGATTGAGCTGACCTATAACTGGGGCGTGGATAAATATGACCTGGGCGATGCCTACGGCCATATCGCGCTGGGCGTGGACGACGTGGCGGCTACCTGCGATCGTATCCGCAACGAAGGCGGCAACGTAACTCGTGAAGCCGGCCCGGTTAAAGGCGGCACCACCATTATCGCCTTTGTGGAAGATCCGGACGGCTATAAAATCGAACTGATCGAAAACAAACACGCGGGCCACGGCCTGGGCGCGTAACGCGTCGGGGTGCCTTCCCGGCACCCTTCTTTCCCCTTCCCCTGCTGCAACCCATGCCGAAATTTGCCATAATACGCGCTCAATTTTCGCCTGTGAGATCCTGATGTCCGAATCGAACGAACTTAACGCCCTCAGCAGCCGTTTTCGCGGTTTTTATCCGGTAGTGATCGATGTTGAAACCGCCGGTTTCGACGCCAAAACCAACGCCTTACTGGAAGTGGCCGCCGTCACGCTGAAAATGAACGACGATGGCTGGCTGGAGAAAGACGAAACGCTCCATTTTCACGTTGAGCCGTTCGAAGGGTCGGTTCTGCAACCCGAAGCGCTGGCCTTTAACGGCATCGATCCTGCCAATCCGCTGCGCGGCGCGGTCAGCGAGTACGAAGCGCTGCACGCCATCTTTAAAGCCGTGCGCAAAGGTATCAAAGATCAGGGCTGCAATCGTGCCGTCATGGTGGCTCATAACGCCACTTTCGATCTGAATTTTATGAATGCCGCGGCGGAAAGAGCCGGGCTGAAGCGTAATCCTTTCCACCCGTTTGTCACCTTTGATACCGCCGCGCTGAGCGGCCTGGTGCTGGGGCAAACGGTGCTGGCGAAAGCCTGTACGGCCGCCGGAATGCCTTTCGACAGTTCGCAGGCGCATTCCGCGCTGTATGATACCGTGCAGACGGCCGATCTGTTCTGTGAGCTGGTTAATCGCTGGAAACGTCTGGGCGGCTGGCCGCTGGCGGAAACGGCGAACCTCGACTAAAAAAAACAGGCCTGACGCATTGTCAGGCCTGTCCGATAGTCTCTTCGCTTAGCGCAACGTTTTATTCTGTTGCGTCGGAAGGATATTTCTGCGCCGTCTCTTTAATCAGCTGCTGCAGTTCACCCGCCTGAAACATCTGAATAATGATGTCGCAGCCGCCGACCAGCTCGCCGTCTACCCACAGCTGTGGAAAAGTCGGCCAGTTGGCGTATTTAGGCAGCTCAGCGCGAATTTCCGGATTCTGCAGGATATCGACATAGGCGAAACGCTCGCCGCAGGCGGACAGCGCCTGTACGGCCTGCGCGGAAAAGCCGCAGCTTGGCAGTTTTGGGGAACCTTTCATATACAGCAGAATCGGGTTTTCTGCGATCTGGCGCTCAATCTTCTCAATGGTGCTCATAAATGCCTTCCTCAATCGGCTACTTCGTGTCTGTATAGTGTAGCGAGTCTGCGAGCGTGATGAAAATGTCATTTTCAGTCGCCCACTGACGCTACGGTCGGAAAACAAAATGTTAAAATACCATTTTCGGTCCGGCGGTGCTGCGTTAACTGTAAATATCAGCGGCAAATTTGCGCAGATAAATGTTTGAACAGGCTAAATTTTACAGCTTTTACCGCTTTGCGACGATTGAAACAAAAAAGGCCTTACTTTTTAGTAAAGAGTTCGATTAGAATCGTCCTGACTGACTGCCCAGGCGCAGATCTCCTTATTTAGCCATGCTCTTGCCACTGGCGGGAGCACAAACTGTTAATGGTAAAGATGCGTTTACTCATCACGTTGCTGATGCTGGCCTTTGCCCAGCTGTTTATGTCTGTGGCGCACGCATCGCCACACGCTGCCGTTAAAGCGGACCACCACAAAGCAGACAGCGCCACGCCTGCTCGTGAAGACGATCGCCGCAAGCGCCGCCCGGTGAAAACCTCTACACGTAAAGTAAAAGAAGCCAGCCCAACCAAAAGCCGTTCGCCCCTTGCTAAAAAGTTTAAGCTGCGCAAAAAAACGCAGACCGTCGCCGCTGCGCTGCCGCCCAAGAAACGCTATGGTCGTCATCGCTTGCGCAACGAAGAGACGGAAGCCTTAACCAGCGGCTCGGCCTCGGCCCCGCTTAAGCTCAGCAAAGCGCATCGCGCCCGCTATCAGAAAGCCCGCGAAACGGCGATGAGCAAGCTGATGAACCAGCTGGGCAAGCCCTATCTCTGGGGCGGCACCTCGCCCAAGACCGGTTTCGACTGTAGCGGTCTGGTCTGGTATGCCTATAAAGATCTGGTGAAGTTTAAGATCCCTCGCACCGCTAACGAAATGTACCATCTGCGGGATGCGGCTTCGATCAAGCGCAACGAGCTGGAAAAAGGCGATCTGGTATTTTTCAGCATCAACGGCCGCGCCTCGGCGGATCACGTTGGCGTTTACCTGGGCAACGGCAAGTTTATCCAGTCGCCGCGTACCGGCAAGGATATACAGGTGAGTATGCTCAGCGAAGATTACTGGGAGCAGCACTACGTCGGCGCTCGCCGCGTCATGACGCCGAAAACTATCCGCTAGCCCACTCAGCAGGCTGGAGGCCCGAATCGCGCAAACGATCCGGGCCGGTTTACTCTTATTTGCGCAAAATGTTCGCCTGTTGCCCTAAAACCCTCGTGTTCTGCGCCTGCTCTTGTTAGAATCCACGGTTTGTTGCGCAACAGGCATTTAGCCGACATGACGCTCTGCTCAAGTCTGTTTCGCCACCCTGAACTCCCTCCTGGTATAACCATTCCGCAACAAATTATGCGCAACTTATATCAGGATTATCATCATTCCAGGCAATCGTTTAACAAACCGCTTTTCAGTGACTTATTGAACAGCGCAGGAGTCTTTTTCCATGGCAACCATAAAAGATGTGGCCAAACGCGCCGGTGTCTCAACCACCACGGTGTCCCACGTCATTAATAAAACCCGCTTTGTCGCTGAAGACACGCGGGAAGCCGTCTGGGCAGCGATCAAAGCGCTGCACTATTCGCCCAGCGCCGTGGCCCGCAGCCTGAAGGTCAATAACACCAAAACCATTGGCCTGCTGGCGACCTCCAGCGAGGCGCCCTATTTCGCCGAAATTATTGAGGCGGTCGAACACAGCTGTTTTGCCAAAGGCTATACGCTGATTTTGGGCAACGCGCATAACGAACTGGAAAAGCAGCAGGCCTATCTGTCGATGATGGCGCAAAAACGCGTCGATGGCCTGCTGGTTATGTGCGCCGAGTACCCGGATGAGCTGATTAAGATGCTGGAAGATCACCGCAACATCCCGATGGTCGTCATGGACTGGGGCGAGTCGCGCGGCGATTTTACCGACACTATTCTCGATAACGCTTTTGAAGGCGGTTATCTGGCAGGCCGCTATCTGATCGATCGCGGCCACCGCGATATCGGCGTGATCCCGGGCCATATGGAGCGCAATACCGGCGGCGGTCGTCATGCCGGCTTCCTCAAGGCGCTGAACGAAGCGGGGATTACGCTGCGCGAAGAGTGGCTGGTTCAGGGCGATTTTGAGCCGGAATCGGGCTATCGCGCCATGCAGCAGCTGCTGGCGCAAAAACAGCGTCCTACCGCGGTATTCTGCGGCGGCGACGTGATGGCGATGGGCGCGATTTGCGCCGCAGACGAGATGGGCCTGCGCGTACCGCAGGATATTTCGGTGATCGGGTATGATAACGTGCGCAACTCGCGCTACTTTACCCCCGCGCTGACCACCGTCCACCAGCCGAAAGAGCGTCTGGGCGCAACGGCCTTCAATATGCTGCTCGATCGTATTACCAGCAAACGCGAAGAGCCGCAGACGATTGAAGTGCATCCGACGCTGATTGAACGTCGCTCCGTAGCGGACGGCCCTTTCCTCGACTACCGTCGCTAAGCGCACGGGCGGCCATCTGCCGCCCGTCTTTTACGCCTCCCGCAGCCATTCGCAGTTCAGCGTTTCCGTTTCGCCTAAATAATCCAGCAGCCAGCGCAGCGCTGGCGACGCCTGCTGTTCCGACCAGCTGACGCAGCAGGGGCTATCCGGAAAAGGCGGATCCAGCCTCAGTTCGCACAGCGAGCCGTTTTGCAGCAGCGGTTGCGCAAGATGCCCCGGCACCATGCCGACACACAGCCCGGCCAGCAGGCAATCAAACGCGCTCTCCCAGTCCGGCGCGACCAGCCGTCGCTGATTATCCAGCGTCCAGGTGGTTCTTTTCGGCAGCGCGCGCGAGGTATCTTCCAGCACCAGCGAAGGCCACTCCCGGATCGCCTCCTCGCTAACCTTCTCCCGGTGTTGCGCAAGCGGATGATCCGCCTTCACCACGCAGCGCCAGTTGAGCATTCCCATATTGCGAAAAGCGAAGCGTCCGCCGACCGGAATAGCCTGCGTCGCGCCTATCGCCACGTCGACCCGGCCGTCGGCCAGCGCATCCCATACGCCGTTGAATACTTCCGGCGAAAGATGCAGTTCCATATCGGGAAAATGTCGGTAAAAATCCACCACTAGCTGGCGCGTACGCGCGGTTTTAACAATACGATCGACGGCGATATTCAGCTGGCCGCGCCAGCCGTTAGCGACCTGCTGACACTGGCGTCGCGTGGCAAGCATTTTTTTGATAACACTCCGCCCTTCCTGGATAAAGACCTCGCCCGCCGCCGTTAAGACCACGTCCCGGTGACGCCGTTCGAACAGCGGCACCGCCAGCCACTCTTCCAGCTGGCGCACGGTATAGCTGATGGCGGACGGAACGCGATGCAGCTCCGCCGCGGCGGCGGTAAAGCTGCCGGTTCGGGCGACCGCATCAATCACCTCAAGCGAGTGTTCTGACCACATATTCTTCCTGCAAAATTTTTGAACGCAAGACGCAAATATTACCGTTTCACAACCGCTATCGCACTCTTTTACACTGCCGTCCGCTATTCACCTGATAAAAAAGAGCAAAATCTCATGCCGTCGAAAGGATTTTTACTTTACCTCGCGCTGCTCAGCGTTGCAGGTTTTCTTGCCACCGATATGTATCTGCCCGCCTTTACGGCGATGCAGCAGGATTTGCAAACCGAAGCGGGCGTCATCAGCGCCAGCCTCAGCCTGTTCCTGGCCGGGTTTGCCAGCGCGCAGCTGTTCTGGGGGCCGCTTTCCGACCGCATTGGCCGCAAGCCGGTGCTGTTGATGGGGCTGGGGCTGTTTGCCGTCAGCTGCGGCGCAATGTGGTGGGCGGAATCCACCACCATGCTGCTGACGCTGCGCTTTTTACAGGCGGTAGGCATTTGCGCCGCCGCCGTCAGCTGGCAGGCGCTGGTGATCGATCGCTATTCCGGCGCGCAGGCCAACCGGGTGTTTGCCACTATTATGCCGCTGGTGGCGCTGTCGCCGGCGTTGGCCCCGCTGCTGGGTGCCTGGCTGCTGAACCACTTTGCCTGGCGGTCGATTTTCCTGGCGCTGCTGCTGCTGGCCCTGATCCTGCTGGTCGCCACGCTTTTTCTGTCGACGCCTGCTCCAAAAGAGCATAAGGAAGAGGCGAAAGTGGGTTTCTTCACGCTGCTGAAGTCGCCGATCTGGAGCGGCAACGTGCTGATTTACGCCGCCTGCTCCGCCAGCTTTTTCGCCTGGCTGACCGGTTCGCCATTTATTCTGGCCGAACTGGGCATGTCGCCGGGCGATATCGGCCTTAGCTACGTGCCGCAGACGCTGGCCTTTCTCGCCGGCGGCTACGGCTGTCGGGCGCTGCTGAAGCAGACCGAAGGCGCTTCGCTGCTGCCCTGGCTGCTGACGCTGTATGCCCTCAGCGTGGGCGCGTTTTTCATCGCCGCACAGGTGGAAACGCCTTCGACCTGGGCGCTGCTGCTGCCGTTTTGCGGTATGGCGCTGGCCAACGGCGCTATCTATCCGATTGTGGTGGCGAATGCGCTGCTGCCTTTTCCGCAGGCCAGCGGTAAAGCAGCCGCGCTGCAAAACACGCTGCAGCTTGGTCTCTGCTTCGTCGCCAGCATGATTGTTTCCGGTTTTATTGCTAACCCGCTCGCCACCACGTCGCTGGTCATGCTCAGTACTGTGTTTTTGACAATTATTGGCTATATTTTACAAAGGACGACGTTAGCCAACGCTCCCCTGACCCACGCTCAGAGCCGTCGTTAACTGGCTGAATCTATTTAGTTAGCGTCCTAACGATAAGGCGTTGAATATTGCCTGAGGTGAGCATATACTCAATTTCAGGCAATAATTCATAACAACTTTGTATCATTTTTTTGATTCCTGACAGGGTTGTCCGGGTGTTCTCTTTTGTGGCAGGCGTCACCCTCATTCTGTAGGTTTCAGTTCAATCCTCTGTAACGCCGGATATCAGGCGCACGGCTAAGCGTGCGTTTTCTCAAACCCTGTGGAAATTGATGATTCTTTTTCTCAGGTTTCAATCACGAAGGGTGATGGAGAAGCTATGAGTTCATCGTGTATAGAAGAAGTGAGCCTGGAAGAAAATCAGTGGTATCGAATCGCCCAGGAAATGTTACGCAACGCGGATATCGAAATTAACGGCACCCGTCCCTGGGATATTCAGGTGACCCATCCCGATTTTTTTAAACGCGTGATGCAGGAAGGGTCGCTGGGCCTGGGCGAAAGCTATATGGACGGCTGGTGGGAGTGCGAGCAGCTGGATATGTTTTTTCACCGCGTGCTGCTGGCTAAGCTGGATCAGCAGCTTCCTCGCCATTTTAAAGATACGCTGCGCATCGCCGCCGCGCGCCTCACCAACCTGCAATCCCGCAAGCGCGCCTGGATTGTCGGCAAAGAGCATTATGACCTTGGTAATGACCTTTTTACGCTGATGCTTGACCCCTACATGCAATACTCCTGCGGCTACTGGAAAGAGGCGGAAACGCTGGAGCAGGCGCAGCAGGCTAAATTAAAAATGATCTGCGAGAAACTTCAGCTGGAACCCGGTATGTCGCTGCTTGATATCGGCTGCGGCTGGGGCGGGCTGGCGGCTTATGCGGCGCGGCATTACAACGTCAAGGTGACTGGCGTGACGATCTCCGCCGAGCAGCAGAAGCTGGCGCAGCAACGTGGTGAAGGGCTGGACGTCACCATCCTGCTACAGGATTACCGTGACCTCGATCAGCAGTTTGACCGCATCGTTTCCGTTGGTATGTTTGAGCACGTCGGGCCAAAAAATTACGCCACTTACTTTAACGTGGTCGATCGCAATCTGAAGCCGGACGGCATCTTTTTGCTGCATACCATTGGTGCGAACAAAACGGACGATAATGTCGATCCGTGGATCGATAAATATATTTTCCCTAACGGCTGCCTGCCTTCCGTACGCCATATTGCCGAGGCGCACGAACCGCATTTTGTAATGGAAGACTGGCACAACTTTGGGGCGGATTACGATCTGACGCTGATGGCCTGGCACCAGCGTTTTTTAGCCGCGTGGCCGCAGCTGGCGGATAAATATGGCGAACGCTTTAAGCGCATGTTCAGCTACTACCTTAACGCCTGTGCGGGCGCTTTCCGCGCGCGGGATATTCAGCTCTGGCAGGTGGTCTTTACCCACGGTAAAGAGGGCGGATTGCGGGTGCCGCACTAGCGGACAAGGTCGGCCACTAAGCCGACCTTGTTTATTACTCTTCCGGCTGAATTTCCGCAGCGGCCGCCGCCAGCAGCGCCGCTTCACGCTGCGCCAGCACGCGCTCAACGGTTTCCACAATCGCCTGGGTATGCGGATCGATTTCAATATTCACTCTGTCGCCCAGCCGCTTGCCGCCCAGCGTGGTTCTTGCCAGCGTTTCCGGGATCAGATGCACGCAGAATTTGCTTTTGGTGACTTCGCCAACCGTCAGGCTGATGCCGTCAATCCCAATAAAGCCTTTGTGCAAAATATATTTCATCTGCTCGCTGTCCTGCGGCTTAAACCATATTTCGCGGTTATTTTCAGACGTCAGGATTTTGCAGATTTCGGCGGTAGTCATAATATGACCGGACATTAAATGGCCGCCGATTTCATCGCTGAATTTCGCCGCGCGCTCTACGTTAACAATATCGCCGGGCTTTAAATCCCCCAGGTTGGTAATACGCAGCGTCTCTTTTACCAGGTCAAAACTGACGCGGTTGCCGTCAACCCCGGTCACCGTCAGGCAACAGCCATTGTGAGATACGGAAGCGCCCAGCTCCAGTCCCGGCAGCAGCTCGTCCGGCAGGCGGACGATATGCGTGCGAAAATTCGGTTTCTCTTCAATTGCCAACACCTCTGCGGTGCCCTGCACAATACCGGTAAACATAATTATGACCTCGGTGGATTTTTCGCTATTCTTGTCTGATCTTAAAACTATACCAAATAGTCTTTCTCCCTTCAGTTAAAAAACAGGTGTATATGTGCAGAAGTATCTGACCGAGGCGCGTCAATTGCTGGCGCTGGCAATTCCGGTAATTTTTGCGCAGGTTGCGCAAACCGCTATGGGCTTTGTGGATACGGTGATGGCCGGCGACGTCAGCGCAACGGATATGGCTGCCGTTGCGGTCGGCACATCTATCTGGCTGCCCGCCATTCTGTTCGGCCACGGTTTGCTGCTTTCGCTCACGCCGGTTGTGGCGCAGTACAACGGCTCGGGCCGCCGCGATCGTATCGCTTTCCAGGTTCGTCAGGGGTACTGGCTGGCCGCCTTCGCTTCCCTGCTGGTTATGGTTGTGCTGTATAACGCCGGCTATGTTATCCGTTCTATGCAAAATATCGATCCCGTGATGGCGGATAAAGCCGTAGGCTATCTTCATGCGCTGCTGTGGGGAGCGCCGGGTTATCTTTTTTTCCAGACCGCGCGCAACCAGTGCGAAGGCCTCGCCAAAACCAAGCCGGGCATGGTGATGGGTTTTCTCGGGCTGCTGGTGAATATTCCGGTTAACTATATTTTTATCTACGGCCATTTCGGGATGCCCGCGCTTGGCGGCGTCGGCTGCGGCGTGGCGACGGCGTCCGTGTACTGGGTAATGTTTATCGCGATGAAAATATGGGTTTCGCGCGCCTCTTCCATGCGCGATATCCGCCTGGCGGATCGGTTCAGTCCGCCCGATGCGAAAGCGCTTTCCCGCCTCTTTAAACTCGGCCTTCCCGTCGCGCTGGCGCTGTTCTTTGAGGTGACGCTGTTCGCCGTCGTCGCGCTGCTGGTGTCGCCGATGGGCATCGTCGAGGTGGCGGGTCACCAGATAGCGCTGAACTTCAGCTCGCTGATGTTTGTACTGCCGCTTTCTCTTGGCGCAGCCACCACTATCCGCGTGGGTTTCCGGCTTGGTCAGGGCTCGACCGAAGGCGCTCGCGTAGCGGCATGGACGGCGCAGGGCGTGGGCATGTCGCTGTCGCTGCTGACGGCGCTGTTCACGGTGGTATTTCGCGAGCAAATCGCGCTGCTTTATAATCAGAATCCGGCCGTGGTGGCGCTGGCGGCTCAGCTGATGCTGCTGGCCGCAATTTATCAGTTTTCCGATTCGATTCAGGTTATCGGCAGCGGCATTCTGCGCGGCTATAAAGATACGCGCGCCATCTTTTTTATCACTTTTATCGCTTACTGGGTGCTGGGCCTGCCCAGCGGTTACATTCTGGCATTAACGGACTGGGTGGTGGCGCCGATGGGCCCGGCGGGCTTCTGGACAGGCTTTATTATTGGCCTGACCTCCAGCGCGATTATGATGGTCTGGCGTATTCTGCGGTTGCAGCGCCAGCCTGAAGCGCAGCTGCTGGCACGCGCGGCCCGCTAACATCTTCATTTAAACCGGATGTTTAAAAATGCTGCGCTTCGCACAGTTGCGCAGCAGTCGCACCGAAAATAGCGATTTCTGCTTGCAAGCCGCCAGGGCTGTCGTTAATATTCGTCCCCGCTGTCACTCAGACAGCATGATGCGTTCTTAGCTCAGTTGGTTAGAGCACCACCTTGACATGGTGGGGGTCGGAGG
>NZ_JARUWZ010000032.1:0-50489 GCF_030433775.1 Erwinia sp. PsM31 | reverse complement strand
AACTTAGAACTTAGAACTTAGAACTTAGAACTTAGAACTTAGAACTTAGAACTTAGAACTTATCGATTGTGGCCTGCCATTTAGCACCTGGCATTTAGCATTTAGCATTTAGCATTTAGCATTTAGCATTTAGCACTTAGCACTTAGCACTTAGCACTTAGCACTTAGCACTTAGCACTTAGCATTCAGAGCTTATGGCTATGGCTATGACCTGGCGCTTATAGCTATGGCTACAGCTATGACTTAGAGCCTGGCGCTTAAGGTCGCGGCTGGCGGCCACGACCTTGATGCGCTATCTGCCTTTCCAGGCTGGTAAACGGCCACGCTAATCAGCTAATCGCCCAGCGTTTTTACACCGTTTGCCGTGCCGATCAGCGCCACGTCCGCGCCACGCGTGGCGAAAAGCCCCACCGTGACTACGCCCGGCAGCGCGTTGATGGCTTTTTCCAGCGCGACGGCATCCAGGATTTTCAGATTATGCACGTCCAGGATGACGTTACCGTTATCGGTGACCACCTGCTGACGATATTCCGGCAGGCCGCCCAGCTTCACCAGCTCGCGCGCCACAAAGCTGCGAGCCATAGGAATGACCTCGACCGGCAGCGGAAATTTGCCCAGCACGTCGACCTGCTTGGATTCGTCGGCGATGCAGACGAACTTTTTCGCCACGGCGGCAATGATTTTTTCACGGGTCAGCGCCGCGCCCCCGCCTTTAATCATCTGCATCGCGCTATTGATCTCGTCGGCGCCGTCAACGTAAACCGACAGGGAATCCACCTCGTTCAAATCGAAAACCGGAATACCTAAGCTTTTCAGCCGGAGCGTGGAAGCCTCCGAGCTGGAGACCGCGCCTTCAATCTCATTTTTAATCGAGCCCAGCGCATCAATAAAGTGGGCGGCGGTCGATCCGGTGCCCACGCCAACGATAGTGCCGCGTTCAACATAGTTTAACGCGGCCCAGCCAACGGCTTTTTTCAGTTCATCCTGCGTCATGGTAAGTTTAGAATCCGTGCTGCTACTGTGTGGCGATAGTATAAAGCAACCCTCGTTGAAAAAACCGCCCTGCGGCGCCATTTGTTGTCACTCTGGAAGAGAGGCCGCAAAACCGGGACGCCAGCTTTAAGCGCAGGGCAAAATGGCAAAAATATGGCATAGTGCAGATTCCACACCTGAAAGAGAGCTAAAACAACAATGAAACGCCCGGACTATCGAACGCTTCAGGCGCTGGATGCAGTCATTCGCGAGCGCGGCTTTGAACGCGCGGCGCAAAAACTTTGTATTACCCAGTCAGCCGTTTCCCAGCGCATCAAGCAGCTGGAAAATATGTTTGGTCAGCCGCTGCTGGTGCGCACCGTGCCGCCTCGCCCTACCGAACAGGGGCAAAAGCTGCTGGCGTTGCTGCATCAGGTAGAGCTGCTGGAAGAAGAGTGGCTGGGCGATGAAAACAGCGGCACCACGCCGCTGCTGCTGTCACTGGCAGTGAACGCCGACAGTCTGGCGACCTGGCTGCTGCCCGCGCTGAAAACGGTGCTGAGCGATTCGCCGGTGCGCCTGAATCTTCAGGTGGAAGACGAAACCCGTACCCAGGAGCGCCTGCGGCGCGGCGAAGTAGTCGGCGCGGTAAGTATCCAGCCGCAGCCGCTGCCAAGCTGCCTGGTGGATCAGCTCGGCGCGCTGGATTATCTGTTTGTCGGCTCGAAAGAGTTTGCCGCGCGCTACTTTCCGAACGGCGTGACCCGCTCAGCACTGCTGAAGGCGCCGGCGGTGGCTTTCGATCATCTTGACGATATGCATCAGGCGTTTTTACAGCAGAATTTCGATCTGTCGCCCGGCAGCGTGCCGTGCCATATCGTTAACTCGTCGGAGGCTTTTGTGCAGCTGGCGCGTCAGGGCACGACCTGCTGTATGATCCCGCACTTACAGATTGAGCGCGAGCTGGCGGAAGGCGAACTGATCGATCTGACGCCGGGGCTGTTTCAGCGCCGGATGCTGTACTGGCATCGTTTTGCGCCGGAAAGCCGCCTGATGCGCAAAGTGACCGACGCGCTGATTGCCCACGGCCATCGCGTGCTGCGCCAGGGGGAATAGCGCTCAGGTTGGAGCGGATTTTTGCCTGGCATCCCTGGCAAAGAAAAGCGTCCGGAATGCTTACCGGACGCGGCTTTCAGCAAGCTGAGATTACTGCTTGCGCTGTAGCTCAAACACCACATCCACCTGATCGTCAAAGTGAATGCTCTGCTGCTCGTAGGTTTGCGCGGCCGAGCTCATCGGCGCGGCGTCGGCGGTTTTAAACATTCTCGCCATTGGCATCGGCTGATAGTTGGCTACGTGATAGCGAATGCTGTAAACCGGCCCCAGCTGAGCGTTAAAGCCTTTCGCCAGCTCGCCAGCCTGATGCGTCGCGTTTTCGATAGCGGCCTGGCGGGCTTTATCGCGATAGCTATCGGGATTAGCCACGCCCAGCTCAACGGAGCGGATTTCGTTCAGGCCCGATTTCAGCGCGCCGTCCAGCAGCTCGTTCAACTTATCAAGCTGGCGCAGCGTAACCTGCACCTGACGCACCGCGCGATAGCCTTTCAGCTCCGATTTGCCGTCTTTCAGATAATCGTATTCCGGCTGCGTACGCAGGTTGGCCGCGTTGATATCTTTTTTATCAATGCCGTTTTTCTGGAGAAAATCAAAATACTGGGCGACACGGCTGTCGGCCTGTTTTTTCGCTTCAGAGGCATCTTTCGACGAGACGCCAACCTCTATCGCCAGCGTGGCAATATCAGGCGTTGCGTCGACGCTTGCCTGCCCGGACGTGACAACATGCGGGCCGTTAGGCAGTTCATCCGCCACGGCGGCAAAAGGCGAGGTAAAAATAAGGGCGGCCAGCGCCAGTTTGGTCAGCTTCAAAGGAGATCCTCCATGGGACTTCAGTCATAGCAGAAGAAGCCGGCCTGACTACAGCGTACCGGCTTCCACAATTTATCCATCAGTTCGCATCTTAGTGCGATTGTACCTGCCAGACTATGACCTTAATTCCTGGAATGAGTTCGGCCGTGTTTACCAGATATTCAGCGCCTGCAGCGCCAGCTTCAGGGCGATCAGCCACATCACCAGCCCCACCAGCAGATTAATAATACGCTGCGCCCTGGTGGTATTGAGACGCGGTGCCAGCCAGGCGGCAAGGATAGCCAGGCCGAAAAACCAGATTAGCGAGGCACAGGCCGATCCCAGTGCAAACCATTTGCGCGCTTCTGCCGGAAGCTGGCCGCCCAGGCTACCCAGCACCACAAAGGTATCGAGATAGACGTGCGGATTCAGCCAGGTTACGGCCAGCATGGTGGCGATAATGCGCCAACGGCTTTGCTTCATCGCTTCCGATGACGCCAGCGCCACATCGCCGCTGAAGGCGGTACGCAGCGCCCCCCAGCCGTACCACAAAAGAAACAGTACGCCGCCCCAGGTTACCAGGTTCAGCAGCAGGGTGGAATGGGTCAGCAGCGCGCTGCCACCGAACACGCCACCGCAAATCAGCAGGATATCGCTCAGCGTACAAAGCGCGGCGGTCATTAAATGGTAGTGGCGGCGCACGCCCTGGTTCATCACAAAAGCATTCTGCGGCCCCAGCGGCAGGATCAGCGCGGCGCCCAGCGCCATGCCCTGCAGAAAAACGGCAAACATAGAGTCTTCCTCAAACGGTTTCAGCTGGCGGCGAGTGTATAGCGACAGCATCATTAGAGGAAATTGAAGATTCTAATACTCCATAAACTTAGCTAATGATAACGATCGGTAAAAAGGCGAACCGCAGTCCGCCTTTTCTTTTGCATGATGAGCAAGCCGTCAGGCTCAACCGGCTAACACTACTCTGCCTTTGCCTGTACTGGCGCAGCAGTCTGAGCAGCGTCGCTTTTTGTCTCGGCCGTCTGATGCAGGTGCACATCCATCTGCGGATAAGGGATACCGATATTGTTGGCATCCAGCGTGCGCTTGAAGTTCTTCATCAGATCCCAGTATACGTTTTGCAGATCGCCCGCGTTGCTCCAGCAGCGCACCACGTAGTTAACCGACGAAGCCGCCAGCTCGTTCAGGCCAATCTGTACGCCCATATCCTGCAGCACGCGAGGATCGGCATCCACCACTTCGCGCAGCAGTTTGAGAACCTGGTCCGCGTCGGCATCGTAGGAGACGCCAATGATAAATTCATTACGGCGAACCGGCTCGCGAGAGAAGTTTACGATGTTGCCGGCGATAATTTTACCGTTTGGCACCACAACGGTTTTGCCGTCCGCGGTTTTCAGCGTGGTAGAGAAAATCTGTACCTGTTGTACGGTGCCCATAATGCCGATATCGATAAAGTCACCTGTGCGGAACGGACGAAAAGTCACCAGCAGCACGCCAGCTGCCAGGTTGGAGAGCGAGCCCTGCAAAGCCAGACCGACGGCCAGACCTGCGGCACCCAGCACGGCGATAACCGACGCCGTCTGTACGCCTACGCGCCCAAGCGCCGCAATCAGCGTAAACGCAATCACGGCATAGCGCACCAGCGCCGAAAGGAAATCGGCTACGGTGGCGTCGATATGACGAGCGCGCAGCACCTTGTTCAGCGTTTTTGAAATGATACGCGCTACGATAGTCCCGATAATCAGGATGATAATGGCCGCTACAATATTTACCGCATAGCTCAGCAGCAGCGCCTGATTGTGTACCAGCCAGCTGCCAGCGCGGTTAACGCCGTCGACTACGTTCAAATCTTCCATTTGCTTATCCTGTTGTTGTTCCCCGCCGGGAAGTAAGCAGACTGCCAGTCCAGGCTGGCATCCCAAACCTCAAGCGTAACTAAAAATGCTGTCTGGTGCCAAATAACGAGGCAAATTAATAATTTGTTACCGCAAAGGCGCTTTTTTTGCAGGGTTTTTAATAAGGGAAAAGCCGATAGCCGCGCCAATATTTACAGAAATGCAGAAGGCAAACTTCGCTGACGTTCTAAAATTTGCCCATAAAAAAAGGCTCCGCGAGGGAGCCTTCTGTTCAGAACGAGAAAATTACAGTACGTCTACCGCGTTCAGTTCTTTAAACGCCTGCTCCAGACGAGTAATCATGGAAGTCTGAGCAGAGCGCAGCCATACGCGCGGATCGTAGTATTTCTTGTTTGGTTTATCAGCGCCTTCCGGGTTGCCCAGCTGCGCCTGCAGATAACCTTCGTTCTTTTTGTAGTACTGCAGGATGCCGTCCCAGGTCGCCCATTGGGTATCGGTATCGATGTTCATCTTGATCACGCCGTAGCTGATAGACTCTTCGATTTCAGCAGCGGAAGAACCGGAACCGCCGTGGAAAACGAAGTCCAGCGCGTTGTGCGCCAGGTTATGTTTTTTGGTCACATATTCCTGAGAATCACGCAGGATGGTTGGCGTCAGCTTAACGTTGCCTGGCTTATACACGCCGTGAACGTTACCGAAAGAGGCCGCGATGGTGAAACGCGGGCTGATTGCGTTCAGTTTTTCGTAAGCATAGTTCACGTCTTCCGGCTGGGTGTACAGTGCGGAAGCATCCATATGGCTGTTATCAACGCCGTCTTCTTCACCGCCGGTGCAGCCCAGTTCGATTTCCAGCGTCATGTTGATTTTTGACATACGCGCCAGATACTTGCTGCAGATTTCGATGTTTTCTTCCAGCGACTCTTCAGACAGGTCGATCATGTGGGAAGAGAACAGCGGTTTACCGGTTTTTTCAAAGTGAGCTTCGCCCGCGTCCAGCAGACCGTCGATCCACGGCAGCAGTTTTTTCGCGCAGTGGTCGGTATGCAGGATAACCGGCACGCCGTAGTGTTCCGCCATCTGATGCACGTGATGCGCACCGGAGATTGCGCCCAGGATGGCTGCAGCCTGCGGCTTATCGGACTTCAGGCCTTTACCGGCGATGAACGCCGCGCCACCGTTGGAGAACTGGATGATAACCGGCGCTTTAACTTTCGCGGCGGTTTCCAGCACGGCGTTGATGGAATCGGTGCCGACACAGTTAACCGCTGGCAGTGCGAATTTGTTCTCTTTTGCGACTTTGAAGATTTTCTGTACGTCGTCACCGGTGACAACGCCTGGTTTTACGAAATCAAAAATTTTAGACATGTCTTTTGTCCTGTTTCGTCGGCAGTAGGAAAAGATGTTGCGCCTTAAGGGGCAAATCATTCTGGCGGAGGCAGCCCTCCGCCCCAGAGGTTACTGTTTCGCGCGTTCTTCCAGCATAGCTACCGCAGGCAGTTTTTTACCTTCCACGAACTCAAGGAAAGCGCCGCCGCCGGTAGAGATATAAGAAATCTTATCTTCAATGCCGAAGAGGTCGATGGCAGCCAGCGTATCACCGCCGCCTGCGATAGAGAATGCGTCGCTGTCGGCAATGGCTTTCGCCACGATTTCGGTGCCTTTGCGGAAGTTCGGGAATTCAAACACGCCCACCGGGCCATTCCACAGAATAGTTTTGGCTTCTTTCAACAACTTAGCCATGGCTTCTGCGGTTTCGTCGCCAAAGTCCATGATCTCTTCATCATCTTTAACTTCGGAGACTTTCTTCACGGTTGAAGGCGCAGTTTCAGAGAATTCCGTGCCGACGCGGGAGTCGGTTGGCACAGGAATTTTATATTCGTCGCGCAGTTTTTTCGCAGCTTCCACGAAATCCGGCTCGTACAGGGATTTACCCACCTTGTTGTCGATAGCCACGAAGGTGTTGGCGATGCCGCCGCCTACGATCACCGTATCGGCGATTTTCACCAGCGAGTTCAGCACGTCGAATTTGGTGGAAACTTTAGAACCGCCAACCACCGCCACCATTGGACGAGCAGGCTCTTTCAGCGCTTTACCCAGCGCTTCCAGCTCATCGGCCAGCAGCGGGCCAGCGCAGGCTACCGGCGCAAATTTCCCCACGCCATGCGTGGAAGCCTGGGCGCGGTGCGCGGTGCCGAAGGCGTCCATCACGTAGACGTCGCACAGTGCGGCATATTTTTTCGCCAGCGCCTCGTCGTCTTTCTTTTCGCCTTTGTTAAAACGAACGTTTTCCAGCACTACCAGCTCGCCCTCGGCGATATCAACGCCTTCCAGGTAGTCTTTTTCCAGACGAACCGGAGAAGAAAGTTTTTCTTTCAGATAGTTAACTACTGGCAGCAGGGAGAACTCTTCGTTGTACTCGCCTTCGGTCGGGCGGCCCAGGTGAGAAGTGACCATCACTTTCGCACCCTGTTTCAGCGCGGCTTCAATGGTTGGCAGTGAAGCACGGATACGTGCGTCAGAGGTGACTTTGCCCTCTTTAACCGGCACGTTTAAATCAGAACGAATCAGTACGCGTTTCCCGGCAAGATCCAAATCGGTCATTTTAATTACTGACATGGTGAGTCCTCTCGTTGATTCTCTAAATTTTAAAGGCGCAGTCCGCGCCCTGGCTGAAACCGCTGGCGGCCATGGCTAACGTCGTGTCGAGCATTCGGTTAGCAAAGCCCCATTCGTTGTCGCACCAGACCAGCGTTTTGATCAGGTGCTGTCCGCTGACCCGCGTTTGCGTGCCGTCCACAATGGCACTGTGCGGATCGTGGTTAAAATCAATGGAGACTAACGGTAGTTCCGTATAGTCAACTATACCACTAAATGCTTTTTCTGATGCGTTTCGCAGCAGCGCATTCACCTCGCAGGCCTTTACCGGCGTGCGGACGCTGACGCTTAAATCAATGGCGGTCACGTTGATTGTCGGTACACGCACGGCGATCGCTTCGAAACGGTCATTGAATTTCGGAAAAATACGCGCGATACCCGCAGCAAGGCGAGTATCGACCGGAATTATCGACTGGCTGGCTGCGCGAGTGCGGCGCAAATCAGTATGGTAAGCGTCAATAACCTGCTGATCGTGCATGGCGGAATGGATGGTGGTGACCGTTCCCGACTCAATGCCGAAAGCATCATCCAGTAACTTAATCACAGGAATAATACAGTTAGTGGTGCAGGAGGCGTTAGAGACGATCAGGTCGCTGGCCTTTAGCGCTTTTTCATTGACGCCGTAAACCACGGTAGCGTCAAGATCGTTGCCGCCCGGATGGGAAAACAGGACTTTTTTCGCCCCGGCGGCAAGGTGCGCTTCGCCGTCTTCGCGGCTGCCCCAGACGCCGGTGCAGTCCAGCACCACATCCACGTTCAGCTCCTTCCAGGGGAGATCGGCGATAGCGGCCCGATGCAGAATGCGCACAGGATCTTCGCCTATCCACAGCAGATCCCGCTCCTGACGAACGTCCCATGCAAAACGGCCATGACTGGTGTCATATTTCAGCAGATGCGCCATGCCGGCGGCTTCCGCCAGCTCATTAACCGCCACGACGGTAATCTCCGCGCGGCGTCCGGTTTCATAAAGCGCGCGCAGCACGTTGCGCCCAATGCGTCCAAAACCGTTGATGGCAATACGAACCGTCATATCACTCCTGCATCCAAATTCTGTGCAAAACCGGAGCGTTAGCCTGAGCCAGACGTTCCCGTTTGTACAGGGAATTTTTGCGTTACCGGGCCGTTTTTCCAACGGAAAGAGGTCAGTCCCAATGCTTGTTGAAACGGTTCAGCTACAATAAAGACAATGCGGAATAATTGGAATGCGCCAGATCAATCCACAGTTTAAAAATCTGACCTGCATCACATTTAGATAAGGTTCTGTATAAAAAACAGGCCAACAACGCTCAACAAAGTAGTAAAGTAACTTTTACTGATATTTACTTTCAAGTAACCAGTTAGCGACACGATCAACGGAATTTTCTTACTTTTGCAGGTAAATATCAGAATTTTCTCTCTGACAACCGTTTCCAGGAAGGAGACGCCCACAGCAGAGCGCCGGTAAAAGCGCGGCTGGCTGTAGCGAGATCGGGAAAGATCTGGCGTCCACTCTCTGGTCACTAACCGTGCCGGAATATGAATTACAACTTGCTTTGGTATCTCTGGATTATCTGGGCTTCAGCGCTGCTCGTCTATTCCCTTAGCTGGGCGACAACGCTGTTGCTGATCCGCCAGCATCGGGGACTGTTAATGGCCGCAGCCTCCGCCATTTTTACCTGGCTTGCCTTCAGGAAATTCACGTTAAATAAGGAAATAGCGATGTTCAAACGTAAAGAGAATCCCCGTCAACCCAGCGCTCCGCTGAATTACACTTCGCCCGTGCCGCCCGCTTCCGCTTCGCTAATGGACAGCGAATTTGAAGAAAGCGTCTCTGCCGCAACCGTCGTCAGCGTCGCCAGCGCGCCTGCCACAGGCACCACCACCATCCCGGATACCTGCACCATCGTAGGTGAAATCAGCGCCGCAGGCGATATTCATATCACCGGCAGCGTTAACGGTAAGGTGAATTCAGAAAAAACCGTTTTTGTGCAGAAAGATGGGCGGGTCGAAGGGGAAATCTGGGCGCAACGCACCGAAATCAGCGGCGAGCTGAAAGGATTATGCTGTAGTCGGGAGGTGGCCATTAACGCCAACGGATTTATGGATGGCACCATCGAGTGCGAATCGCTTTCGATCAACCAGCAGGGTAAATTTTATGGCCAGTCCAAGCCTTATAAGACGGAAAGAGAGCCGGAAAGCAACGTGGTGAAAAGCTTTGCGGAGCCGGTGATACCGCCCAGCCAGGATTTCCATTTGCGGGACACCGCGCAGTAGGTAAAAAGGTTCGCCTGTTTGCACAGGCGAACCGGATTTATTACGGCTTAAGCGATTGCCAGGAAGGTTCACCTGCTTGCACAGGCGAACCCGGTTTATTACAGCAGCTCTTTCGCTTTAGCGAGCACGTTGTCTACGGTGAAGCCGAAGATTTCAAACAGCTTCTCGGCCGGTGCCGACTCGCCAAAGGTGGTCATGCCAACCACCGCGCCATGCAGGCCGGTGTATTTGAACCAGTAATCGGCGATACCGGCTTCAATCGCCACGCGCGCGCCAACCGCTTTCGGCAGTACGGCTTCACGATAGGCCGCATCCTGCTTGTCGAAAGCATCGGTAGACGGCATGGACACCACGCGCGCCTTACGCCCTTCCGCGCTCAGCTTCTCGTAAGCACCAACCGCCAGCTCCACTTCAGAACCGGTCGCAATCAGGATCACTTCCGGCGTGCCGTCGCAATCTTTCAGGATATAGGCGCCGCGAGCCACGTTAGCCAGCTGCTCGGCGCTGCGATCCTGCTGCGCGAGGTTCTGGCGGGAGAAGATCAGCGCGGTTGGGCCGTCGTGACGCTCAATCGCATATTTCCAGGCTACCGCAGACTCAACCTGGTCGCACGGACGCCATACGCTCATGTTCGGCGTGACGCGCAGGCTGGCCAGCTGCTCAACCGGCTGGTGCGTCGGGCCATCTTCACCCAGACCGATAGAGTCGTGGGTATAGACCATCACCTGACGGATTTTCATCAGCGCGGCCATACGGGCAGCGTTACGCGCATATTCCACAAACATCAGGAAGGTGGCGGTATACGGCAGGAAACCGCCGTGCAGCGTAATGCCGTTGGCGATAGCGGTCATGCCGAACTCACGCACGCCGTAGTGAATATAGTTGCCCGCCGCGTCTTCGTTGATCGGCTTAGAACCAGACCACATTGTCAGGTTGCTTGGCGCCAGGTCGGCGGAGCCGCCCAGATATTCCGGCAGCAGCTTGCCGAAAGCTTCCAGCGCGTTTTGTGAGGCTTTACGGCTGGCGATTTTGGCCGGATTGGCCTGCAGCTGCTCAATGAATTTCTGCGACTCGGCCTGCCAGTTTTCCGGCAGCTCGTTTTTGGTGCGGCGCTGGAACTCCAGAGCCAGCTCGGGATAAGCTTTGGCATAGGCCGCGAACTTCTCGTTCCAGGCCGCTTCTTTCGCCTTGCCCGCTTCTTTAGCATCCCACTGCGCGTAGATATCCTGAGGGATTTCAAACGGCGCGTGGTGCCAGCCCAGCTGTTTACGGGTCAGCGCGATTTCTTCGTCGCCCAGCGGCGCGCCGTGGGAATCGTGCGTGCCAGCTTTGTTCGGCGAGCCGAAACCAATTACGGTTTTGCACATCAGCAGTGAAGGCTTGTCGCTGACCGCTTTTGCTTCTTCAACCGCTTTGCGGATCGCTTCCGCGTCGTGGCCGTCCACGCCGCGCACCACGTGCCAGCCGTAGGCTTCAAAACGCTGTGCGGTATCGTCCGTGAACCAGCCGTCGATGTGACCATCAATCGAGATGCCGTTATCATCATAGAAAGCCACCAGCTTGCCCAGCTTCAGCGTACCGGCCAGCGAGCAAACTTCGTGCGAGATCCCTTCCATCATGCAGCCGTCGCCCATAAACACGTAGGTATTATGATCGACAACGTTATGGCCTGGACGGTTGAACTGCGCGGCCAGCGTGCGCTCGGCGATAGCCATACCCACGGCGTTGGCGATGCCCTGCCCCAGCGGGCCGGTGGTGGTTTCAACGCCGGCGGTGTAGCCGTATTCCGGGTGACCTGGAGTTTTGGAATGCAGCTGACGGAAGTTCGCCAGCTCGGCAATCGGCAGATCGTAGCCAGAGAGGTGCAGCAGGCTGTAAATCAGCATTGAGCCGTGGCCGTTGGACAGCACGAAGCGGTCACGGTCGGCCCACAGCGGGTTGGTTGGGTTATGGTTCAGGAAATCACGCCATAACACTTCGGCAATATCCGCCATGCCCATGGGCGCGCCAGGGTGGCCGGATTTCGCTTTCTGTACAGCATCCATACTTAATGCGCGAATGGCGTTCGCAAGCTCTTTACGAGAAGACATGTTCTACTCCAGGTCGGATTAAAGGCTTCGCCGTCCTTAACCTATTTTAATCAATGAGTTATCAGGCAAAGCTGCAAAAGACGACCCTCAATGTACATGAAAGAGCAGCCGAATGTACATGGCGAAAAGTGCAAAAAAACAGGGCCATACTTGCGTTTTTCAGACGTTGGAACTATGCATTAGCGCGCAGGAAGTTAACATAGTGCCAGTCTTATTCCCTGCCTTTAACGGCAGGTGTTTGTTTTTATTACCTTGTTATCTAATGGATGGAAATATGAAAATACCCGCTTCTCTGATGGCGCTGGCCGTCGCTACCGCACTGACCGGCTGTCAGAATTTTGACAGCAACGCGCTGTTGCAGTCTGGCGCGCAGGCTTATCAGGCCGCTTCGCTTAGCGACGCGCAGGTAAAAGAGCTGAGCGTAAAATCGTGCGAGCAAATGGACAGCGAAGCGCAGATTGCACCCGCCGACAGCGTTTACACCCAGCGCCTGAATAAAATCGCCGCCGCGCTTGGCGATAACATCAACGGCACGCCTGCTAACTATAAGGTTTACCTGACCAAAGACGTCAACGCCTGGGCGATGGCCAACGGCTGTATCCGCGTTTACAGCGGCCTGATGGATATGATGACGGACAACGAAGTGGAAGGCGTGCTGGGCCATGAAATGGGCCACGTGGCGCTGGGCCATACCCGCCGCGCGATGCAGGTCGCTTACGGCACCACCGCAGCGCGTACCGCGGCCGCATCCGTTGGCGGTATTGCCGCTACGCTGTCGCAGTCGCAGCTGGGCGATCTGGGCGAAAAGCTGGTTAACGCGCAGTTCTCACAAAAACAGGAGTCACAGGCGGACGACTACTCGTTCGATCTGCTGAAAAAACGCGGTATCAGCCCGCTGGGTCTGGAAACCAGCTTTGAGAAACTGGCGAAGCTGGAAGGCGGCAGCGCGAGCACCATGTTCGATTCTCACCCTTCTTCCGAATCCCGCGCGGCGCATATTAAAGCGCGCATCGAAGCCGGAAAATAAGCCTGAACAAGGCCAGCCCTGCGGCTGGCCCCTTTCGACGATTACTCGCCTTTATTCACAGCCTGAACGTGCAGCATATCCAGCGCCAGCGTGGCGGCGGCCAGCGCAGTGATATCGGACTGGTCATAGCCCGGCGCGACTTCCACCAGATCCATGCCCACAATGTTCAGCCCTTGCAGACCGCGCACCAGCTTAGTTGCTTTGTCCGAGGTCAGACCGCCGACAACAGGCGTGCCCGTGCCCGGCGCGTGAGCCGGATCCAGACAGTCGATATCAAAAGTCAGATAAACAGGCATATCGCCCACGATCTCTTTCACCTGTGCGATGATATCGTCGACGCTGCGATCGTTAATCTGCGCCGCATCCAGCACATTGAAGCCCAGCGATGCATCGAACTCGGTGCGAATACCAATCTGCACGGAGCGCGTCGGATCGATCAGCCCTTCCTGCGGCGCGGTGTAGAACATGGTGCCGTGGTCGAACTTCGGGCCGTTGGAATAGGTATCGGTATGCGCATCAAAATGCACCAGCGCCATTTTGCCGAAGTGTTTCGCGTGCGCGCGCAGCAGCGGCAGCGTGACGTAGTGGTCGCCGCCAAAGGTCATCATGCGTTTGCCGTTAGCCAGCAGCTTCTCGGCATGGGCCTGCAATTTGTCGCTCATATCCTGCGAATCGCCAAAAGCGTAAACCAGGTCGCCGCAGTCAACGACGTTCAGACGCTGACGCAGATCGAAATTCCACGGCCAGCGGCAGCCTTCCCAGGCCAGGTTAGTGGAGATCTGACGGATGGCGCCCGGCCCTAAGCGGCTGCCGGGACGGCCGGACGTGGCCGCGTCAAACGGTACGCCGGTGATCACCCATTCGGCGTCGCTGTCGTACGGCTGGAAGTTAACCGGAAAACGCATAAAACCAAAAGCATTGGAAACCAAAGAGTTATCGTACTGGTTGCCCAGAGTATTATACATAAGCCCCTCTCTTGCTGTCGGCCAGGCTGGCCTTGCTGTTATAGCTAAAAAAAATCCCCGTCGCGTCGTTAGGCCCGACGAGAAAGGGATTGGGTTCAGGTTGTCAGGCGGAAAAGCGCCGCCCGACCGCGCGGCTAAGGCTTACTCATCTTCCAGATAAGTGTAGCCGTAGAGGCCCGCTTCAAACTCTTCGATAAACTGCGCGCGCAGCTCGTCGTCCAGATCGGATTCGGCAATCTGCTTGCGGAAATGCGTCAGCAGCTCGTTCGGATCCAGCTGCACGTATTCCAGCATGTCCGCTACGGTATCGCCTTCGTCCGACAGCTGCACATCAACACGGCCATCCGCGTAAGCATAAACGTCAACCGCTTCGGTATCGCCGAACAGGTTGTGCATATTGCCCAGGATTTCCTGATACGCGCCGACCATAAAGAAGCCCAGCATCGGCGGATTATCCACGTCGTACTGCGGCATCGGCATGGTGGTAGCGATACCGTCGCCGTCCACATAGTGGTCGATGGTGCCGTCTGAATCACAGGTAATATCCAGCAGCACGGCGCGGCGCTCCGGCTTTTTATCCAGCCCTTCCAGCGGCAGCACCGGGAACAGCTGATCGATGCCCCACGCGTCCGGCATGGACTGGAACAGCGAGAAGTTGACGTAAATCTTATCCGCCATACGCTCCTGCAGCTCGTCGATAATCGGACGGTGCGCGCGGTTACCCGGATCCAGATGCTGCTGAATGTAGTTACAAACGCTCAGGTAAAGCTGCTCGGCCCAGGCGCGCTGCTCCAGATTGTAAATGCCCTGAGAGTAGCCCGTATGGATATCAAACAGATCCATCTGGCTGTCGTGCAGCCATTCACGCAGCGAGCGACGATTGTTCAGCTCGTGCATCTCCTGCCACGTATCCCACAGGCTGATAATCGGGCGAGGCGCATCCGCTGGCGGCGACTCCGGCGTAATAAACTCGTTGCGTTCCACGCCAATGATGTTGGAAACCAGCACGGTATGGTGCGCGGTAACCGCGCGACCTGATTCGGTGATGACCGTCGGATGCGGCAGATTGTGCTCCTCACACGCATCGCCGATAGCCCAGATCACGTTGTTGGCGTATTCGTTCAGGCCGTAGTTGACCGAACAGTCGGACTGGGAACGCGTTCCCTCATAGTCCACGCCCAGGCCGCCGCCCACGTCGAAGCACTGGATGTTGACGCCCAGCTTCGCCAGTTCGACATAGAAACGTGCCGATTCGCGTACGCCGGTGGCGATATCGCGGATATTCGCCATCTGCGAGCCGAGGTGGAAGTGCAGCAGCTGCAGGCTTTCCATTCTGCCGGCTTCGCGCATGATCTCAACCAGCTTCAGCACCTGCGTAGCGGACAGGCCAAACTTGGACTTTTCGCCACCGCTGGACTGCCATTTGCCGGAGCCCTGCGAGGCCAGGCGCGCGCGGATGCCAAGACGCGGCACCACGTTCAGGCGTTCCGCTTCTTCCAGCACCAGCTTCACTTCGGTCATCTTTTCCAGCACCAGATAGACTTTGTGGCCCATCTTTTCGCCGATCAGCGCCAGACGAATATATTCACGGTCTTTGTAGCCGTTACAGACGATCACTGAACGGGTCATGCCCGCGTGCGCCAGCACCGCCATCAGCTCCGCTTTGGAGCCCGCTTCCAGCCCCAGCGGCTCGCCGGAGTTGATCAGCGATTCGATCACGCGCTTATGCTGGTTAACCTTGATCGGATAGACCAGGAAATAGTCGCCGCGATAGCCATAGGATTCCCGCGCGCGCTTAAACGCTGCGTTAATGGAGCGCAGGCGATGCTGTAAAATTTGAGGGAAACAGAACAGCGCGGGCAGGCGTTGCCCTTCGGCCTCGCGCTCTTTAACCAGCCGGGCCAGATCGACGCGCGCTTCCGGCACGTCGGGATCGGGACAGACGCTGATATGCCCCAGCTCATTGACGTCGTAATAATTATTGCCCCACCAGGCAATATTGTAGGTGCGCAGCATTTTGCTGGCATCTTGATCGCTCATGGCCACCTCCTGCATTGAGCGGAGTACACCCTGTTCGCCTGCTGACGAACCCTTAATCATCTTGCTGTCGTCAGACATCGCGAGCCTCGAATTTCAATGATGCGGAACAGTTAACTACTATCGCAGGGAAAACCCACGACAACAACCCATCGACTACCGGGCATCCCAGCATAAAACGCTGAGGAACCGCACCAGGCGATATCAGAAGTATAACATTAAACACGTCGCGGACTCCGGCACCCAGCTGCGCTGAGAAACGAGAAGGAGGAGATTATCGACAATTAATGCCGGCATCACGACCGGCGCTACATCGGCACGGCGCCGAGGCAGGAAAACAGGACAGGAAGAGTTTGCGTGCGCCGGAATGGCGCAATGAACCGGTTGCGATCATGACCGTATTCAGCTCCGCTTGGGGAAACCGGGAGGAAAAGGCCAGCGAAAAATCCTCTCGCTGACGCGCCTGCCGCTGATACCGGCAAACCCGGCTTACAGCAGCGGCGTTTTATACAATCAGCACGACAGGAATGCAAAATTTAAATGTAAGGAACAACAAGGGACACGGTAATTTTTACAAAATCCCCCGGTTGTTTCCGATAAAAAATGCTGGCAATCTGTTTAACGAGTAACCTAAAATAGCCGTCCAGATGTGAATCCATCTATACTGGTTAACTTCTAAGCGTCTTAAATTAAATTATTGTACTGCTCATGGCTTTGCCTGAGGGGGCGCAGAGAGAGAAAACCGTTTCTTTTTAGCGCTATGCAGTCGATCCCAACCCGTTTCAGTAAGGTAAAGAATAAATGGCTAAACACCTTTTTACTTCCGAGTCCGTCTCAGAAGGCCATCCCGATAAAATCGCCGACCAGATCTCTGATGCCGTGCTGGATGCCATCCTTGAGCAGGATCCGAAAGCCCGCGTCGCCTGTGAAACCTACGTAAAAACCGGCATGGTGCTGGTCGGTGGCGAAATCACCACCAGCGCATGGGTAGATATCGAAGAGATCACCCGTAATACCGTGCGTGAAATCGGCTATGTTCATTCCGACATGGGCTTTGATGCCAACTCCTGCGCGGTGCTGAATGCTATCGGCAAACAGTCACCGGATATCAACCAGGGCGTGGATCGCGCCGATCCGCTGGAACAGGGCGCGGGCGATCAGGGCCTGATGTTCGGCTATGCCACCAACGAAACCGACGTGCTGATGCCTGCGCCGGTGACCTACGCGCACCGTCTGGTGCAGCGTCAGTCCGAAGTGCGTAAAAACGGCACCCTGCCGTGGCTGCGTCCGGATGCGAAAAGCCAGATCACTTTCCAGTACGATGCGGGCAAAATCGTTGGTATCGACGCGGTAGTGCTTTCTACGCAGCATTCAGAAGATATCGATCAGAAAGCGCTGCAGGAAGCGGTGATGGAAGAGATCATCAAGCCGGTTCTGCCAGCTGAATGGATCAACGCCGGTACCAAATACCATATCAACCCGACCGGCCGTTTCGTTATCGGCGGCCCGATGGGCGATTGCGGCCTGACCGGTCGTAAAATCATCGTGGACACCTACGGCGGCATGGCTCGTCACGGTGGCGGCGCGTTCTCCGGTAAGGATCCGTCAAAAGTTGACCGTTCCGCAGCCTACGCGGCACGCTACGTGGCCAAGAACATCGTGGCTGCCGGCCTGGCCGATCGCTGTGAAATCCAGGTTTCTTACGCCATCGGCGTTGCGGAACCGACTTCCATCATGGTAGAAACCTTTGGTACAGAAAAAATCTCTACCGAACAGCTGACGCTGCTGGTACGCGAGTTCTTCGACCTGCGTCCTTACGGCCTGATCCAGATGCTGGATCTGCTGCACCCAATCTACCGCGAAACTGCGGCTTACGGTCACTTTGGCCGCGAGCACTTCCCATGGGAAAAAACCGACAAGGCCGCACAGCTGCGCGAAGCGGCTGGCCTGAAGTAAGGTTTTACCTATCGCATCAAGGGCACCTAAAGGGTGCCCTTTTTGCTGCCCGCTGGCTGGCAGATTGGTAAACTCCGTATACACTTTTGCAGGCCTTCGTCGCCCCGCATGTTAACGGTTACATCCAGAAACATCAGGCAGCATCTGATAATTAAGAATTTCCAGCCTTAACAAGAGTAGCGGGAATGCGCTATTTTCAGCGCTGTCCGATAGAGGGCCAGCAGGGAACCAGGAGAAGCTATTTAGTGCTATGCCTGAACGGTTATAAAGCGTAAGCGCGTATGAAAACCACTGTTTTCAGAAAGATCTGGTGTGTAACCGATTACACCGTGTGATCGCCCGCACAGTCTTTCGCGCCGGGTTTTTTTAACATTTATAAAAACAATATACAGTACCACTAATATGGAGGCTTCATGCCTGATAATAAGAAACAGAGCAGAACATCCAACAAGGCGATGACCTTGTTCGTATGTTTACTCGCCGCACTCGCCGGCCTGCTTTTCGGGCTGGATATCGGCGTGATTGCCGGCGCTTTACCTTTCATTGCGAAAGATTTCAACGTCACTGCCCACCAGCAGGAATGGATTGTCAGCTCGATGATGTTCGGTGCCGCCGTCGGCGCCGTCGGCAGCGGCTGGATGTCCTCTTACCTCGGTCGTAAAAAGAGCCTGATGATTGGCGCCGTGCTGTTCGTTATCGGCTCGCTGTGGTCAGCCATGGCGGGAAACGCGGATATGCTGATTGTGGCGCGCGTGCTGCTGGGCCTGGCCGTCGGCGTGGCTTCCTTTACCGCTCCGCTTTACCTTTCTGAAATCGCACCGGAAAAAATTCGCGGCAGCATGATCTCGCTGTACCAGCTGATGATCACCATCGGTATTCTGGGTGCCTATCTCTCCGATACCGCGTTCAGCTACACCGGCGAATGGCGCTGGATGCTGGGCATTATCACTATCCCGGCGGCCCTGCTGCTGGTCGGCGTCTGCTTCCTGCCTAACAGCCCGCGCTGGCTGGCGGCGAAAGGCAACTTCCGCGATGCGCAGCGCGTGCTGGATCGCCTGCGCGACACCAGCGAGCAGGCAAAACGCGAGCTGGATGAAATTCGTGAAAGCCTGAAGATCAAACAGTCCGGCTGGAATCTGTTCAAAAACAACGGTAATTTCCGCCGTGCGGTCTGGCTGGGTATTCTGCTACAGGTTATGCAGCAGTTCACCGGTATGAACGTCATCATGTACTACGCGCCGAAAATTTTTGAAATTGCCGGCTTTACCAATACCACCGAGCAGATGTGGGGCACCGTTATCGTTGGTCTGATCAACGTGCTGGCGACCTTTATCGCTATCGGTCTGGTGGATCGCTGGGGCCGTAAGCCGACCCTGAAGTTGGGCTTCCTGGTCATGGCGATCGGTATGGGCGTGCTGGGTACCATGCTGCATATCGGCATTCACTCTGCCGGTGCACAGTACTTTGCTATCGCTATGCTGCTGATGTTTATCATTGGCTTCGCCATGAGCGCCGGCCCGCTGATCTGGGTACTGTGTTCTGAAATTCAGCCGCTGAAAGGCCGCGATTTTGGTATCACCGTTTCTACGGCGACCAACTGGATTGCCAACATGATCGTCGGGGCGACCTTCCTGACCATGCTGAACACGCTGGGCAACGCCAATACCTTCTGGGTCTACGCAGGTCTGAATATCCTCTTTATTATTCTGACGATTATGCTGATCCCGGAAACCAAAAACGTTTCTCTTGAGCATATCGAACGCAACCTGTTAAGCGGCAAAAAGCTGCGCGACATCGGTCAGCGCGACTAAGCTTCACTGGCCGGGGCAACCCGGCCAGCTTCATTGAATTCCCCTGCCTCACGTCGTATCCTCTGCACCATGAAATCCCCTCGACTTCCAATAGCCCTACAACAGGCCGTGATGCGTTCGCTGCGCGACAAGCTGCAGCAGGCTAATCAGCGCCTTGAACGTCACTATCCTGAACCAAAGCTGGTTTATCAGCAGCGCGGTACGGCTGCGGGCACCGCCTGGCTGGAAGCCTGGGAGATCCGCCTGAATCCGGTGCTGCTGCTGGAAAATCAGGAAGCTTTTATCAATGAAGTGGTGCCGCACGAGCTGGCGCATCTGCTGGTATGGAAACAGTTTGGCCGCGTGGCGCCGCATGGCAAAGAGTGGAAGTGGATGATGGAAAGCGTGCTGGGCGTGCCTGCACGACGCACCCACCAGTTTGCTATCGAATCGGTGCGCAGCCGCGCTTTCCCCTATCGCTGCCGCTGTCAGCAGCATCAGCTGACCGTGCGTCGCCATAACCGGGTCACGCGCGGCGAAAGCGAATACCGCTGCGTTCACTGCGGCGAAAAATTGCTGCCCGGCACGTTTACGCCCGCATAAAAATCGGCCTGGCGTCAAAAAAAGCGCTGATAAAGCACGCGACGATTTCCTGTTATCCGGCGCTTCTGCTACTCTCGCCGCTTTATTGACTGACAGAAAACCGGACTATGTTACGCAAAATTATTGGCTGCTTTTCGCTGCTGACCGCCTTCTTTGCCCACGGGTTAAGCCCCAACAACTACCATCAGAATAATTTCAGCCAGGCAAAAGCCTATGCCGCGCAAATCAATGCCGATGCGCCAGGCTCTTTCTACTGCGGCTGTAAGATTAACTGGCAGGGGAAAAAAGGCGTGCCGGACCTCGCCTCCTGCGGCTATCAGGTGCGCAAAAACGCCAACCGCGCTAACCGCATCGAGTGGGAGCACGTGGTGCCCGCCTGGACTTTCGGCCACCAGCGCCAGTGCTGGCAGGATGGCGGCAGAAAACAGTGCGCCAAAGACGCGGGCTATCGCCGTATAGAGTCCGATCTGCATAACCTGCAGCCCGCCATCGGCGAGGTTAACGGCGATCGCGGCAACTTTATGTACAGCCAGTGGAACGGCAGCGAGCATCAGTACGGCCAGTGCGAAATGAAGATCGATTTCAAGAACAAGCAGGCTGAACCGCCAGCGCGCGCGCGCGGCGCCATCGCCCGCACCTGGTTCTATATGCGCGACCAGTACCAGATTGCGATGTCGAAACAGCAGACTCAGCTGATGACGGTCTGGGACAAGCAGTATCCGGTTACCGCCTGGGAATGCGAGCGCGATAACCGCATCGCAAAAGTCCAGGGCAACCACAACCCCTATGTACAGCGTGCTTGCCAGCGGTAAAATCTGTGGCCTAAACTGGACAGCATGTCTTGGCCGCGCCCGCCGCGGCCAGTTACTTTTATCAGGATCCCCATGCGTATACCCCGCATTTATCATGCCGAACCGCTGGTCGTCGGCAGTGAAGTTTTCCTCAACGAAGAAGCGGCAAATCACGTAGGACGCGTACTGCGGATGAACGCCGGTCAGCGCCTGGAATTGTTCGATGGTACTAATCTGACATTTAGCGCCGAAATCGTGCAGGCGGATAAGAAAAATGTGCGCGTCGCCGTGCAGGAAAGTCGCGAAGAGTGCCGTGAATCCCCGCTTCACCTGCATTTAGGCCAGGTGATGTCGCGCGGCGAGAAGATGGAGTTCACCATTCAAAAAGCGGTGGAACTGGGCGTAAACAGCATCACCCCCTTGTTTTCTGAGCGCTGTGGCGTAAAGCTTGATGCCCAAAGGCTGGCGAAAAAAATCCAGCAGTGGCAAAAAATTGTGATTGCCGCCTGCGAGCAGTGCGGCAGAAATCGCGTGCCGGAGGTGCGTGAAGCAATGACGCTGGAGGCCTGGAGCGCCGAAGAGGACAGCAGCCTGAAGCTCAATCTGCACCCGAGAGCGAGCCAAAGCATCAATACCCTGCCGCAGCCCGTGGAACGCGTCCGTTTGCTGATTGGCCCGGAAGGCGGCCTGACGGCGGATGAGATCGCGATGACGGCGCGCTACGGCTTTACCGATATCCTTTTAGGGCCTCGCGTGCTGCGCACGGAGACCACCGCGCTAACCGCCATTACCGCCCTTCAGGTGCGGTTTGGCGATTTAGGCTGATAACAGGCACTGACGAGAAAAACGGCAGGCAAGAAAGCTCAACTGGAGAGACTAATGATTAAGCTTGGCATTGTGATGGACCCGATTAGCGCCATCAATATTAAAAAAGACAGCAGCTTCGCGATGCTGCTGGAAGCACAGCGCCGCGGTTATGAAATTCACTATATGGAGATGAAAGATCTCTATCTGCGCGGCGGTGAAGCGCGCGCCGCAACGCGTCTGTTGAGCGTTGAGCAAAACTACGACAAATGGTACGAGTTCGGCAGCGAGCAGGATATTGCGCTGGCCGACCTGAACGTAGTGCTGATGCGTAAAGATCCGCCTTTCGACACCGAATTTATCTACGCGACCTACATCCTTGAGCGCGCGGAAGAAAAAGGCACGCTGATCGTGAATAAGCCGCAGAGCCTGCGCGACTGCAACGAGAAGCTCTATACCGCCTGGTTTGCTGAGCTGACGCCGGACACGCTGGTGACCCGCAGCGCGCAGCAGATCCGCGATTTCTGGCAGGAGCACGGCGACATTATCCTGAAACCGCTGGACGGCATGGGCGGCGCCTCTATTTTCCGCGTGAAGCAGGAAGATCCAAACCTGTCGGTGATTATTGAAACGCTGACCGAGCATGGCAGCTTCTACTGCATGGCGCAGAACTATCTGCCAGCGATTAAAGAAGGCGACAAGCGCGTGCTGGTGGTGGATGGTGAACCCGTGCCTTACTGCCTGGCTCGCATTCCCAAATCGGGCGAAACGCGTGGCAACCTGGCGGCCGGCGGCCGTGGCGAAGCGCGTCCGCTGTCCGAAAGCGACTGGGAAATTGCCCGCCGCGTCGGCCCAATGCTGAAGCAAAAGGGCCTGATTTTTGTCGGCCTGGATATCATCGGCGACAAGCTGACGGAAATTAACGTGACCAGCCCGACCTGCATACGTGAGATCGAGGCCGCATTCCCGATTTCAATTACTGGTATGCTTATGGATGCGATTGAAAAACGACTGGCCTGATAAGAAAAGGATTGACGGGCCTTCGTGCTAACCCTGTTGTTCGCCTGCGGCCTTTACCACAGGCGGGCAACCCGACTACAGAATCCTGATATGAATTTACAGCATCATTTTTTGATTGCCATGCCCACGCTGCTGGATCCTTTGTTCAAACGTTCGGTTGTTTATATCTGCGAACACAATGACGAAGGCGCCATGGGTATTATCGTTAATAAACCGATGGAAAATCTTACCGTCGACGGCATTCTTAAGAAGTTAAAAATTATGCCAACCCCGCGCGAACCCGAAGTCAAACTCGACAAGCCGGTTTTTGCCGGCGGCCCGCTGGCAGAAGATCGCGGTTTTATTTTGCACTCGGCTCAGCATACCTACGCGTCCAGCATTCGCGTTTCCGATAATACGGTGATCACCACCTCCCGCGACGTGCTGGAAACGCTGGGCACGCCGGAGCAGCCGGAAAGCGTACTGGTCGCGCTGGGCTACTGCGCCTGGGAGAAAGACCAGCTGGAAAACGAGCTGCTGGAAAACGCCTGGCTGACCATTCCGGCCAACAGCAATATTCTGTTTAAAACGCCCGTGGCCGAACGCTGGCGCGAAGCGGCGAAAAGCATCGGCGTGGATATTCACAATATCACCAGCGATGTTGGACACGCCTGATGAGCCACCTTACTCTGCTGGCCTTCGATTTCGGCACCAAAAGCATCGGCGTGGCGATAGGCCAACAGCTTACCGGCACCGCCCGCCCGCTTCCCGCGTTAAAAGCGCAGGATGGCACGCCCGACTGGAGCAAAATCGAGGCGTTGCTGAAAGAGTGGCAGCCGGATCATGTTGTGGTCGGTCTGCCGTTAAATATGGACGGCACCGAACAGCCGCTAACCGCCAGAGCGCGCAAATTTGCCAACCGGCTGCACGGCCGCTTTGGCGTCAAGGTAGAGCTGCACGATGAGCGCCTCAGCACCGTGGAAGCCAGGGCTGACCTCTTTTCACGCGGCGGCTTTCGGGCGCTGAACAAGGGCAGCGTCGATTCCCTTTCGGCCGTGATCATCCTCGAAAGCTGGTTTGAGAACGCGTGGAGCTAGTCGGCTCGTTTATCGCTTCACTTTTACCGCCGGGCCGCGTAACGTCGCCCGGCTCGTGCACCAGCACCGCTTAACGTTACGCCACCAGCACCGCCACCCGCCCGTTTCGATTGCCGCCACGCCCCAGCACCAGCGGCTGCCAGTCTCGATTGCCATTACTTCTCCAGCTCCACTTGCCAGTAACGCCTGCCATTACGCTATCAGCCCCGCTTTCCGTTACACCTCCGTCTTCACCTGAAATCACGCCACCAGCCCGGCCTGCCGCCGCGCCTGCAAACTTTGCTCAAACGTCTGCATACCCAGCTGCGCGCCGGTTTGCAGCACGCCCGGCAGCTGATGCGTTTTGCCCTCGCGAATCAAGCTGCTCGTGGCAGGGGTATTAATCAGCACCTCAAACAGCGCTACCCGACCCCTGGTCACGCCCGGCACCAGCTTTTGCGCAATCACCGCTTTCAGGCTGCCGGCCAGCTGGCTGCGGATCAGGTTTTTCTCCGCGCCGGGAAAAACGTCCACCAGCCTGTCCACCGCCTGCGCCGCGCCGCGCGTGTGCAGCGTCGCCAGCACCAGATGCCCGGTTTCTGCCGCCGTCAAAGCCAGCTGGATGGTGTCGCTATCGCGCAGCTCGCCCAGCAGGATGACGTCCGGATCCTGACGCAGCGCCGCCCGCAGCCCGGTGCTGAAAGAGACGCAGTGCCGGCCTATCTCCCGCTGCTGGATAAGCGATCGCTCGCTGCGGTGAATAAACTCCACCGGATCTTCCAGCGTCAGGATATGGCGGTGCTGCTGCTGGTTAATCGCGCCGATAAGCGCAGCCAGCGTGGTTGATTTGCCGCTGCCCGTCGCGCCCGTCACCAATACCAGCCCGTCCTGCAGCCGGAGCAGCTCCTTTACTATCGGCGGTAGATCCAGCTCCGCCAGCTCGGGACAGCGGCTGGTGATAAAGCGCAGCGCCAGCGAAATACCCCGCCGCTGCCGGAACAGATTCGCCCGCAGCCGCGTGCCGTCGGCCAGCGTCAGCGCGAAATCCAGCTGGCCTGCGCGAGCGAATTCGCGTTGCTGATCGGCATCCAGCCACGCCTGACTAATTTTTAGCAGCAGCTCGTCGCTGGCAGGAAGACCGCCCGGTATCGCCTCCAGCCTGCCGGCCAGCCGCCAGAACGGATAATGACCACTACAGAGGTGCAGATCCCCGGCGTTATGCTTTACACTAAGCGCCACTAATTCCTCAATATCCATATTAACTCCCTGACTATGACCCCGATTCAGCACAACTTACAGCAGATACGCGAGCGGATCTCAGCGGCAGCCGCACGATGCGGCCGCGATCCAGCAGAAATTACGCTGCTTGCAGTGAGCAAAACAAAACCTGCGAGCGCGGTCGAAGAAGCGGCGGCGGCGGGCCAGCTTGCCTTTGGCGAAAACTACGTGCAGGAAGGCGTCGATAAAATCCAGGCGCTTAACAATTCCGCGCTGGCGTGGCACTTTATCGGGCCGCTGCAATCCAACAAAAGTCGGCTGGTAGCGGAAAACTTTGCCTGGTGCCATACGGTGGATCGGCTGAAGATCGCCGCAAGGCTGAACGAACAGCGTCCGGCCGATTTACCGCCGTTGAATGTGCTGATCCAGATAAATATCAGCGACGAGCAGAGTAAATCTGGCATCATGCTGGCTGCGCTGCCGGATCTGGCTCGGGAGATTGCTCAGCTGCCGCGTTTAACGCTGCGCGGCCTGATGGCGATCCCCGCGCCGGAGGCGGATTATCAGCACCAGCTGGCCGTTTGTCGCCGGATGGCGGCAGCCTTTAGCGAACTGAAAAAGAGTTATGCCTCCGTCGACACGCTCTCTCTGGGGATGAGCGACGATATGGATGCGGCTATTGAGGCAGGTACGACCATGGTGCGCATTGGCACCGCCATATTTGGCGCGCGCGATTACGGCGCCACTAACTAACTTTTGAGGGACTCCATGCTGACGTTGACTTTTCTGGTCTCAACGATAATTAATCTTTACGTGAAAGTGCTGCTGCTGCGTATCTGGATGCAGTGGGCAAGATGCGATTTTTATAATCCGTTCTCGCAGTTTATCGTTAAGATCACCCAGCCGGTGATCCGCCCGATGCGCCGGGTCATTCCCTCTATCGGGCCGCTGGATACCGCGTCTTTACTGCTGGCCTATGTGCTGAGCGTGCTGCTGTTTACCGTGATGTTCACGCTTCAGAGCAGCGTATTTATTTTCGATCCGGTCTTCCTCTATTTCGGCCTGGTGTCGCTGGTGAAAGCCGCCGGCGTGCTGGTATTCTGGGTGATTATCATTCGCTCGCTGATGAGCTGGATAAGCCAGGGCCGCAACCCGGTGGATTACGTGCTGATCCAGCTGACTGAGCCGCTGATGGCACCCGTGCGTCGCCTTATTCCGGCGATGGGCGGCATCGACTTCTCGGCGATGGCGGTGATCCTGATCCTCTATATGCTGAACTATCTGGGAATGGACTTTGTTCCCGGCTGGGCGCAGCTTTAATTTGTACGGTAGTTAACTTCTGGACCTGATATGCAAAAAGTAGTGCTCGCCACCGGCAATGCCGGAAAAGTTCGTGAACTGGCCGATAAGCTGGCCGCCTTTGGCCTGGATATCGTGGCGCAGACCGAGTGTGGCGTGGAGTCGGCCGAAGAGACCGGCCTGACCTTTATCGAGAATGCCCTGCTGAAAGCGCGTCACGCTGCGGCTATCACCGGTTTGCCGGCGATTGCCGACGACTCCGGGCTGGCGGTGGACGCGCTGGGCGGCGCGCCTGGCATCTATTCCGCGCGCTACGCCGGCGCGGAGGCCAGCGATCGGCAGAATATCGACAAGCTGCTGGAAGCGATGGAAAACGTGGCGGACGGCCAGCGCCAGGCGCAGTTCCACTGCGTGCTGGTTTATCTGCGCCATGCTGAAGACCCCACGCCGCTGGTGTTTCACGGCTGCTGGCAGGGAGAAATCGCCCGTGCCGTCAGCGGCGAAGGCGGCTTCGGCTACGATCCCGTGTTCTTTGTACCGGCGCTGGGCAAAACCGCCGCAGAGCTGAGCAAAGAAGAGAAACGCGCGGTTTCCCATCGTGGCAAAGCGCTGGCCCTGCTGCTGGAAGCGATGCGCAATGCATAATCTGCCGCCGCTCAGCCTCTATATTCATATTCCGTGGTGCGTACAGAAATGTCCCTACTGCGATTTCAACTCGCATGCGCTGAAGGGCGAAGTGCCGCACGAGGAGTATGTCCGGCATTTACTGGCCGACCTGGATGCCGATCTGCCGCTGGCGGCTGGCCGCGAGGTTGGCACAATCTTTATCGGCGGCGGCACGCCCAGCCTGCTGAGCAGCGAGGCGATGCAGATGCTGATGGACGGCGTGCGGGCAAGGCTGCCGCTCTCGCCAACGGCGGAAATCACCATGGAGGCGAACCCGGGCACCGTCGAGGCCGATCGCTTCAGCGGCTATCAGCGCGCCGGTATCAACCGCATCTCGATTGGCGTGCAAAGCTTCAGCCAGCAGAAGCTGACGCGTCTTGGCCGCATTCACGGCCCGGAAGAAGCGAAGCGCGCGGCGAAGCTGGCTCAGGGGCTGGGCCTGCGCAGCTTTAACCTTGATTTGATGCATGGCCTGCCCGATCAGTCGCTGGCGGAGGCGCTGGACGACCTGCGCCAGGCTATCGAGCTGGATCCGCCGCATCTTTCCTGGTATCAGCTGACCATCGAACCCAACACGCTGTTTGCCTCCAGGCCGCCCGTGCTGCCGGACGATGACGCGTTATGGGATATCTTTGAGCAGGGCCACCAGCTGTTAACGGCGGCGGGTTACGAGCAGTACGAGACTTCCGCCTATGCCAAACCGGGCTACCGCTGCGAGCATAACCTCAACTACTGGCGCTTCGGCGACTATCTGGGGATCGGCTGCGGCGCGCACGGCAAGCTGACGCAGGCAGACGGGCGAATTATCCGCACCGCCAAAACCCGCCACCCACGCGGCTTTATGAACGGCAATTATCTGGACCGTCAGCACGAGGTCGCGGAAACAGAAAAGCCGTTTGAGTTCTTTATGAACCGTTTCCGGCTGCTGGAAGCGGCGCCGCGCGAAGAGTTTGCGCGCTTTACCGGCCTTAGTGAGGAAGCTATCCGTCCTCAGCTTGATGAGGCGCTGGCGAAAGGTTACCTGACGGAAACGGCGCAAAGCTGGCAGGTGACGGAGAAAGGCAAGCTGTTCCTGAACTCACTGCTGGAGCTGTTCCTGGCTGAATAGCCGCCCCGCTTTACCCACTCCCCGCCGGAAAAAGCGGGGCGTGTTTTCAAACGGCTATCCCCTCTTTACGCGCGGCGCGCGGAATACCAGCCTAATCGCAAGCCGTTAACACAGTCTGCCGTTATGGCAACGCTGCCAGCTATAAATCCCATGGACGTCTTTAGACAAAGAGAAAGGCGATAACGTCCTGGTGCCGGTAGTCTTTGCCGCTTACAGCCAGCCCGTACAGACACCAGAAGAGTAGCTCTGGCCGGATTATTTCAATCCGCCAATCAGCGTCTTACGCTGCGCTTCCAGCGCGGTCACGCGGTTGCAAACTTCGTGTCCGAAGTTCTGGAAGTCCGCCTCCTGATTGCTCCATTCCGCCTGCACGGCCTGCTGCAATCCGCCCAGGTTACCCATCACTGCCTGAAGCGGATTATCGCCGTTTACCTTGCTGCCCATTTCGTTAAGGCTGTCCTGGATCACGCCGCCCATCGCGCTCTGCACCAGCTTTTCGCCGTCCTGCCGCACCTGCTCGATAGCCTGATGATGGAACGTCAGCCCGTCGTTGCGATGCTCAATAATGCGGTTCATCTGCTGCTTCAGCTGCTCGTCCAACTTTGTCAGGCGGCTACGGACTCTGCTGTCCGTGCCCAGTTTGTTGACGATCACGTTATCCAGCGCCACGCGGCTTTTTTCCAGACGCTGACGCGCTCCCTGATCGATCCAGGGCAAATCGCGGCGCAGCGCGGCCTGATAGTCGATGGCGGTCTGGCGCGTGGCGTTATCGACCGAAGCGGACTGCCCGTTGCGCTGTACCTCGCCGGTCGGTGTGATGATCAGATTGCCGCTGGCGCCCACTACCTTGACGTTCTGCGGAGAGATAACGATATCGTCCTGAGGATTGACGCTACATTGATAGTCGGCCTGTGCCTGGCCTGCCGCCAGCAACAGCGCGGCCGCTACGATCGCTTTACGCATTGACTCTTCTCCTGAGAAACAAAAGGCCACGCATGCGTGGCCTCAACGGACGGTTTGCCTGCTTATGCTACGGCAGGCAGATAATTAGTCCCACCAGACGTCGAAAAGTTCGGTTACCTGGATATTATTCAGCTGGCGATCTTCCAGCCATTTACGCACCAGCTCGCGGTGCTCGTCGGTGCACTTGCCGGTTTGCTGCAGGCAGACCAGCCCTTCCCACTGCAGGAAGCCGCTGCCGTCAAACGCCAGGCCGTTGGGATCGATAACTTCATTAATGAAGGCGTCCAGGGTGGTGTCGATGGTGTCGCCGCTGGTATCTTCCGGGAAGGAGAAAGCGACGGAAAAGCCTAATTCCTGAAACTCATCGATATGCATTTTTTTACGCAAGCGACGACTGCGTTGAGCTGCCATTATTTAATCCTCTCAAACATCAAATCCCATACACCGTGGCCAAGACGCTGGCCGCGCTGTTCGAATTTTGTTAACGGCCGCGAATCGGGACGCGGCACATAATCGTTGGTTGCCGACTGGTTTTTGTAGCCAGCAATGCTGCTCATTACTTCCAGCATATGTTCCGCATAGGCTTCCCAGTCGGTCGCCATATGAAACACGCCGCCCAGCTTCAGCTTGCGCATCACCAGCTCGGCAAAAGGCACCTGAACGATGCGGCGCTTGTTATGGCGCGCTTTATGCCAGGGATCCGGGAAAAAGAGCTGCACCATACGCAGCGAATTATCCGGGATCATTTTCTCCAGCACGTCGACTGCATCGTGACACATCACGCGCAGATTCTCCACGCCCGCCTCGTCGGCTGCGCTCAGGCAGGCGCCGACGCCCGGCGAATGGACTTCAATACCCAGAAAGTTTTGCTGCGGGTTCGCGGCGGCCATCGCCACCAGCGATGCGCCCATGCCAAAGCCAATCTCCAGCACCACCGGCGCCTCGCGGCCAAAAAGGGATGCCAGATCAACGGGTTCCGGCTGATACTCCACACCTTTAACAGGCCAGAAATGGTCCAGCGCGTGCTGCTGGCCTTTGGTCAGGCGGCCCTGACGGCGAACGAAGCTGCGAATACGGCGCATCGGGCGGCCGTTTTCGTCAAACTCCGGTGTAATCACATCATTCTTCATGTTTCTGCCTGCTGGTCTGCAATATCTGAAAAACGGGCATTATGCAAAGTTACAGCGGTTAAGCAAGCCCTGGAAACTTCCGGTTTACAGCATAACGGGTCTGTGCTGGAATCCCAGCCTGATTTTTAATTTACTGGGGAAACCTCGCAAAGATGATGCAAGCGCCGCAGTTCTCACAGCAGGTACTGGACTGGTATCAGCGCTTTGGCCGCAAAACCCTGCCCTGGCAGCTGGCAAAAACCCCTTATAAAGTTTGGCTCTCCGAAGTGATGCTGCAACAAACGCAGGTCGCGACCGTTATCCCTTACTTTGAACGCTTTATGGCACGCTTTCCCACCGTGACCGATCTGGCTGCCGCAAAGCTGGATGAGGTGCTGCATTTATGGACCGGACTTGGCTACTATGCCCGCGCGCGCAATCTGCATAAGGCGGCGGTACAGGTAGTGGAAAAACACGGCGGGAAATTCCCGGAGACCTTTGCAGAGGTTGCCGATCTGCCCGGCGTCGGCCGCTCGACAGCGGGTGCGATCCTTTCTTTATCGCTGGGTCAGCATTTCCCGATCCTGGACGGCAACGTCAAGCGAGTGCTGGCACGCTGCTATGCCGTTCAGGGCTGGCCGGGCAGAAAAGAGGTGGAAAAGCGTCTTTGGCAGATTAGCGAAGAGGTCACGCCTGCCGAAGGCGTCAGCCAGTTTAACCAGGCGATGATGGATTTGGGCGCGATGGTCTGCACCCGCTCAAAACCCAAATGTGAAATTTGTCCGCTGAAGCTGGGCTGTATCGCCTGTGCGCAGGGCAACCAGACCGCTTATCCCGGCAAGAAGCCAAAACAGATTTTGCCGGAGCGCACCGGCTATCTGCTGATGATGCAGCGGGACGACAAAGTGTGGCTGGAACAGCGGCCGCCGGTTGGCCTGTGGGGCGGGCTGTTCTGCTTTCCGCAGTTCGCCAGCGAAGACGAGCTGCGGCAGTGGCTGCACAGCCGCCATATCGATCATGCGGCGCTGACCCAGACTATCGCTTTTCGCCACACATTCAGCCATTTCCACCTGGATATTGTGCCAATGTGGCTGAAACTGCCTGCCGCAGGCGCGGTCATGGATGAAGCCGCGGGTCTCTGGTATAACTTAGCGCAGCCGCCGTCCGTGGGACTGGCTGCCCCGGTGGAGCGCTTGCTGGCGCAGCTGCGTCAGCCGCAACCGATGGGCATTCCAACAGAAGAGGAAGAGTGATGAGCAGAACCATTTTTTGTACGTTCCTGCAGCGCGATGCTGAAGGACAGGATTTTCAGCTCTATCCGGGTGAACTGGGCAAGCGTATCTATAACGAAATTTCCAAAGAAGCCTGGTCGCAGTGGATGAGCAAGCAGACCATGCTGATCAACGAGAAAAAGCTGAGCATGATGAACCCGGAAGATCGCAAACAGCTTGAGCAGGAAATGGTGAAATTTCTGTTCGAAGGACACGATGTCCATATCGAAGGTTATACCCCGCCAGCAGAATAAACGTTGGGCCTCGCCATAGAGGCCCCCTCAATTTGGGCGTAGCACGACATAATGAAGAAACTGATAGGCTTGCTGGTTATCGCGCCGCTGCTGATTTCCTGCTCCAGCAATAAAAAGCCGGTTTTCCACGAAGAGTGGGTCAAGGACACCAACGGATTCGACATTCTGATGGGGCAGTTTGCCCATAACATCGAAAATATTTGGGGTATTAATGAAGTCCTGATCGCCGGTCCAAAAGACTACGTTAAATATAGCGATCAGTATTATACGCGCAGCCATATTAACTTTGACGCCGGTAAGATCACTATCGAGACCATCGCCGGTACGGATCCGATGGCAAGCCTGCGTCAGGCGATCATTACCACGCTGCTGATTGGCGAAGATCCGGGCAATGTCGATCTCTACTCCGACGCCAACGATATTCAGCTGGGTCAGGAGCCGCTGCTCTATGGTCAGGTGCTGGATAATACCGGCCAGGCGATCCGCTGGCAGGGTCGCGCGGCCAGCTTCGCCGACTACCTGATCCAGAATAAATTGCAGCGCCGCAACGCCGGTCTGCATATCATCTGGTCGGTTACTATCCCGATGGTGCCCAACCATCTGGACAAGCGTGCGCATAAATATCTGCCGATGGTGCGCAAGGCGGCGGAGAAATACGGCGTGGATCAGGCGCTGATCCTGGCGATCATGCAGATTGAATCGAGCTTCAACCCCTATGCGGTCAGCCATTCTGACGCGCTGGGCCTGATGCAGGTGGTGCAGCATACCGCCGGCGCGGACGTGTTCCGCATGAAAGGGAAATGGGGCAAGCCGAGCCGCAGCTACCTGCTCGATCCGGAAAACAATATCGATGCGGGGACGGCCTATCTTTCGCTGCTGCAGGACAGCTACCTTTCCGGCATCGCGAATCCGCTGTCACGGCGCTATGCGGTGATCACAGCCTATAACGGCGGCGCGGGCAGCGTACTGAGAGTCTTCTCCAGCGATAAGAATCGGGCCTTCAGCGCGATTAACGATCTGTCGCCTGCGGAGGTGTATCAAACGCTGACCACCAACCACCCTTCTGCCGAGTCGCGTCGCTATCTTTATAAAGTGAACAACGCGCAGAAGAGCTACCATCGCTATTAGTATTGCTGCGGGTAGCGCGGACGTTCCGGGTGGGATAAAGCGAATAGCGCGCAGGCTGACTTCTGCAAAAGAGTAAAGCGGACGGATCCGAGGATCCGTCCGCTTCCAGCCTTAGCGGCTGATATTTTTAAACCGCTTGGTGGTTTCCGTCAGCGCAACTTCGGTCGGCAACCGCTCCATGGAGCTGGCACCGTAAAAACCGTCGCACTGTGGGCACTGGCTGAGGATATACTTCGCGTCTTCCGGCGTGGAAATCGGCCCGCCGTGACAAAGTACAATGACCTCTTTACGCACTTTCTTCGCGGCTGCCGCCCATTCGTTGATTAACGGCACGCAGTCGGCCAGCTTCAGTGCGGTTTCCGCGCCGATGTTGCCGCCGGTGGTCAGTCCCATATGCGCCACGATAATATCCGCGCCCGCTTCCGTCATCGCTACAGCATTTTCCGTGCTGAAAACATAAGGCGTGGTCAGCATCTCTTTTTGTGCCGCCAGCCGGATCATATCGACTTCCAGCCCATAGCCCATGCCGGTTTCTTCCAGGTTGGCGCGGAAGTTGCCATCAATCAGCCCTACCGTGGGAAAATTTTGCACGCCGGCGAATCCCATCGCCTTGAGATCGTCCAGAAACTTATCAAAATGGCAGAAGGGATCGGTGCCGTTGACGCCCGCCAGCACCGGCGTGTTCTTCACTACCGGCAGCACTTCTTTTGCCATATCCACTACGATCTCATTAGCGTTGCCGTAGGCCAGCAGGCCGGCCAGCGAACCACGCCCGGCCATACGGTAGCGCCCTGAATTGTAGATAACGATCAGGTCTATGCCGCCCGCCTCTTCGCATTTCGCGGAAAGCCCGGTACCGGCTCCGCCGCCGATAATCGGTTCGCCGCGCGCAATCATCGCGTTAAATTTTGTCAGTATCTCCTGACGGGTAAAAGCCATGTTCAGCACTCCTTTTCGATCAGCTGGCGAAACTCTCTGACCGCCGCCAGCGCAAATTGCGGATCGTTGATATTAAACGGCAGGCGACGAATAACGCGGCGGCTGGTCTGTTTGACGTTCGCCTCCAGCGTGCTGATAAAGGCGGCGCGCGCTTCCGGCGACCAGAAAGCCTGGCCCGGCGCGTCCAGCGCGGAAAACCCGCCTTCCGGGATCAAAAACACGATGTCGCCTTCGCAACGATTAAGCTTATCCGCTATCCATTTCGCCATCGTCGCGTTCTCTTCCGGCGTGGTGCGCATCAGCGTAACCTGCGCGTTATGGTGATAGAAAAGCCGGTCGGCATATTTCTCCGGCACGCCGGAAGGATGACCAAAGTTGACCATATCCAGCGCGCCGCAGGAAATTACGCAGGGAACGCGGCTGTTGGCTACGGCGTCAAAACGCGTTTCATCGCAGGCCAGCACGCCGCCAAACAGGTAGTCGCAGACTTCGGTGGTGGTTAAATCCAGCAGGCCGCTCAGCATCCCGCTGTCGGTCAGCTTTTCCATCGCCTTGCCGCCGCTGCCGGTGGCATGAAACACCAGGCAGTCGTAATGCTCTTCCAGCATGGCGCTGACCGTCTGAATACAGGGCGTGGTGACGCCGAACATGGTCAGGCCCAGCGCGGGCTTGTCGTTACTGTCTTTCTCTATGGGAAAAAGCACCGCACCGGCGATTTGATGGGCCGCATTGCCCAGCACGCGACGCGAGATACGGTTAAGGCCGGAGACATCGGTGACCGAATAGACCATGCTGATATCGCTGGCGCCAACGTAGCCGGAAACGTCGCCGGAAGCCATCGTCGAAACCATTACCTTCGGCACGCCGATCGGTAAGGCCTGCATCGCTGGCGTAATCAACGCCGTACCGCCCGAGCCGCCGAGGCCGATAACCCCAAGCAGATCCTGACGTTGGCTAAGGAAAATTTTAAACGCCTGCGCCATCGCGTTAATGGCCCTGCCGCGGTCGCCGCAGAACACGGCTTCACGCCCGTCCGGATGAAAATCGGCGACCAGCTCCGGCGGAAAATCAGCGGTGGAAGGCGTACTAACTGGTTGAGTTGACAGGTCAACTGTGACGACGTCAACGCCCGCCTTGCGCAGGCAGTCGCTGACATAAAACAGTTCCCTTCCTTTAGTATCAGCCGTTGCGACGGCGTAAACAAAACCACGATTAATAGTCATAGTCGTAACAACACCCTGTTATCAGACAGAATAAAGACTTGATAAAGAAGCAATAAAACAGTAAATAGAGATTGAGAGTTTTTTACTTTCAATTTGTTGAGATAACAGTATCACTATCGTCAATGATAAATCAATTGAATGGAATAAGTGTCTCACAAGGATGTTGGCTATGCTTAATAACAAAACCTGTCCTGCAGACGCCAGCGAATGGGAACGCCCTTTACGCGCTGCCGTCTTCAATCGCTTGAATATCAGGCAGATTTAACAAAATGAGGTTAATGTGGAGCAAAGGGATTCCGCTGGGGTTGTAAAGCTGACCGCCACACGCGCAAGAACACGTCGTTTACTGATCGAGACCGCTATGCGGCTTTTTGACAGCGGCGCGTTCCCGTCCATTACCGAAGTCGCGCAGGAAGCTCAGCTTTCTCGCGCAACGGCCTATCGCTATTTTCCAACGCAGAGCGCGCTGGTTTCCGCCATCGTTACGGAGACGCTCAGCCCGATTAAAAGCTGGCGCCCGACTCGTGAAGAAGCCAGCGACCGTATTGACGAGCTGCTGACGTTCGCTTTTCCGCGCATGTTGGAGCATGAAGGCACGCTGCGCGCGGCGCTGCACCTTTCTCTGACCCAGTGGGCACAGTCGCAGTCCAGCGACAAGCCGGACAGAGAAAAGCTGGTAAGGGGAAACCGCAAGGCGCTGTTGCAGCACGTGCTGGAGCCGCTGAACGACGAGCTGCCGCCGGAGATTGTCGATCGGGTGATTAAGTCCCTGTCGCTGGTCTACGGCTCGGAGATTTTTCTGGTGATGAAGGATATCTGGGGCTGCGATAACGACCAACTTCAGGATATCGGCAAGTGGATCGCCAGGGCCATTATGCGTCAGGCGCGGGAAGACGCCGCGCTACAGGCTAACTGAGCGGCGCTACCGTGCGACAAAAGGGGCTTATCCCGCGACCTTAGCGGCGCGGGATCGCTGGCTTAGCGGCTAAGCATATAGCCCATCAGGCGCTTCACGCCGTTTTCGTCCGTTTCCACATACACGCCCTGTAGCTCCGGTGAAAAACCCGGCAAGCCGTTTAGCCCTTTCTCCAGCGCAAGGAAATAACGCTGCGCCGCCCCGCCCCAAACCTCGCCCGGCACCACGCAGAGCACGCCCGGCGGATAAGGCAGCGCGCCTTCCGCAGCGATACGCCCTTCCGCCTCTGCAATGGGCACCAGCTCGACGTTGCCGCGTATAAATTCAATGTTAGCGTCCTGAGGGTTCATCGCCACCTTCGGCAGGCTCTGCTGGCGGAACATCGCCTTCTGAAGATCTTTTACCTCGTTACCGACATACAGCTGGTGCATCTCCAGACAGAGGCGGCGCAGTGTATAGCCTTCGTAGCGCGCGGCGTTTTTGCGGTAAATAGTCGGCAGCACGTCGCGCAGCAGCGCGTCCTCGCGGATATGCTGCTCAAACTGCGCCAGCTTCGCCACCAGATGCGCCATTTTCTCCATGCTTTCGGCGGGCGTCAGCAGGAAAAGAATGGAGTTCAGATCGCATTTTTCCGGCACCACGCCGTTTTCACGCAGGTAGTTGGCCAGGATCGTCGCCGGAATGCCGAAATCAGCATATTCACCGCTGGCGGCATCAATGCCCGGCGTGGTCAGCAGCAGCTTGCAGGGATCGATCAGATACTGATCTTTTGCGTAGCCGGCAAAGCCATGCCAGGCGGCGCGCGGCGCAAAGCTGAAGTAGCGGCTGTCGGCGGCAATAGCGGCCGTCGACGCATCCTGCCAGCGCTCGCCGTCCACTTCGTCAGGGATAAAAGGCCGGATCATCTCGCACTTCGCGAGGATAGCCTTGCGCGCTTCAATCCCCAGCATGACGCACTCGTGCCACAAACGTCGTCCGGCTTCGCCCTGGTGCATTTTGGCATTAACGTCGAGCGCGGCGAACAGCGGATAAAAAGGACTGGTTGAGGCGTGCAGCATAAAAGCATTATTAAGCCGCTTGTGGCTGCAAAAACGCCGCTGGCCGCGAAGGTGGTTATCCTTTTTATGGATCTGGGAGGTTTGCGAAAAGCCAGCCTGCTGTTTGTGTACCGACTGGGTGACGAAAATGCCCGGATCGTGCTCATTAAGTTCCAGCAGCAGCGGCGAGCAGGCTTCCATCACCGGAATAAACTGCTCGTAGCCTACCCAGGCGGAATCAAACAGGATGTAGTCGCAAAGGTGGCCGATGCTGTCGATAACCTTACGCGCGTTATAAACCGTGCCGTCATAGGTGCCAAGCTGGATAATCGCCAGCCGGAAAGGACGCGGCTGGTTGGCGCGATCCGGCGCGACGGCGGCTATTTGCTCCCGCAGCCACTTCTCTTCAAAACAGTGCGCATCGATACCGCCGATAAAACCAAACGGGTTACGCGCCGTTTCCAGATAAACCGGCGTCGCGCCCGCCTGGATCAGCGCGCCATGATGGTTGGATTTGTGGTTGTTGCGATCGAACAGTACCAGATCGCCTCTGGTCAGCAGCGCGTTGGTTACGACCTTATTGGCGCTGGAGGTGCCGTTCAGCACAAAGTAGGTCTTATCCGCGTTAAAAACTTTTGCTGCGAATTTCTGGGCATGCTTGGCCGATCCCTCGTGAATAAGCAGATCGCCCAGTTTCACATCGGCATTGCACATATCGGCGCGAAAAATGTTCTCGCCGAAGAAATCATAAAACTGACGTCCGGCCGGATGCTTTTTAAAAAACGCGCCGCCCTGGTGGCCCGGACAGGCAAAGGTGCGGTTATCCATTGCCACGTATTTGGTCAGCGTGTTGAAAAACGGCGGCAGCAGCTTTGCCTGATAGTCGGCGGCGGCGGCCTCCAGCCTGGCGGCATCGTCCTCTTCGCCCGTCAGCACGCCGGTGACTTCCGGCAGATCTTCCGCCTGGGCCAAATCGTCAAGCGAGATAAATACGGGCAGGTTAAAACCGGTATGGCGCAGCAGCGCCAGCGTCCCGCTGCGCGAGTCGGCCACGGAGAGCACGATTGCCGCCACGTCCGTGAAGTCGGTTTTTTCCAGCGTCACGACTTCGCGACCGGTCTGAAGGTGGATCGCCACGGTGGTGCTGGCTGCAATTTTAAGTGGTGTCATTACGCAAATCCCAGGGCAAGGATAAGGGTGCCGGAGGCACAGCAACGGGGAAAGGCGCGGCCTTTACCCCACGAAAGCGTCAGTAGGGTCAGCTTCGACCGACAGACATCAGTAAACTCCGCGCGCGGCGGGTTTTACTCATGGCTAACCGTGAAGCAGGCAGAGCCTCACCGCATGGCGAGCGGCGTGGATAACAGAAGAAAATGGGATCGGCGGCGCGACATCAGATGATAGCGATAGTGCAGCAGAGCTTGCATGATGGCGGCCTCGCGGAGCGGAAAACGGGGTAATAATCGCATCTTTTATTTTGATGTTCAAGACGCAAAAAGCATTACCCCTATATAGCCTTTTTGAAATAAATATATATATTTCATATGGTTATTTTTTACCACACCTCTTTTACGCTGATTTTTTTGGTGATTATGCACTGAAAATGCAAACATATTCAGCAGTTTTCGGTAGTTTTGACTTTACGAACTGACAGCATTTGCCCGACGTGTGCTTTCGCTGCCCTGCCCCGTTTATTAGCCATCTTCCTTGGCGACAAAGCCTCATCAGGAATGCCTGGCTTGCAAAGCTGTGCAGAACGGCGAGCAAATCAGTCTTTAGTATGATGTAACTAACCAGAAAAGGTAGCTCGCGAGCGCGACGGTTTGCAGCAGACAATTGCGGGCAATAGTGCCAAAGCGGCGCAAATCCAGCCGGATTGATGGAAAAGAGTGCAAACAGTTCGCTTTTGTGCATAAAGCCGTTGACGGTTTTCCGCGACTCCTGTTTAATGCGCCTCGTTGCCCGGATAGCTCAGTCGGTAGAGCAGGGGATTGAAAATCCCCGTGTCCTTGGTTCGATTCCGAGTCCGGGCACCACTAATTTAGTTTCATGGCGTTCATATAAGTCCTGAAACGTTATAAAATCAGTAAGTTAAAGAAACCTGATGGCGCTGAAAAGCTCTTTCAGGTTTTTTTACATCCAGAATTTTTGCGGCTTAATTGAAGGCCTGTTGGTTTGATAAACCTCGGAGCCCCGCCATGCCACTCACCGATGCCACCATCCTCAATACAAAACCGCTCGATAAACCTCACAAACTCGCGACGCGCAGGACCTTTACCTGCTGATTAAACTCAACGGCTCTAAACTCTGACAATTCGAATACCGCTTTGGCAACGTGGAGGACGCCAGCCCTGAGTTGCAGGAAACGGCGGAAAGCAAAGCCCCCTGCTTTCTCAACGCTGCGATGATGTCGGCAGGATGCCAATCCGGTTGCCTTATGCTGCCACCTCGTCAATAAATTTCACGCCGTCGGTGATGCGCAACCAGCGCGGATCGTTGATTTTATTAGAGAAAAAGTGGTTCAGATCGTACAGCAGGTAGCCAGGGTAATTTCGGATTTACGGTACCAGCATCTGCGTCAGAGCAAGGCGGTAGTGGCAAAGTTCAGTACATTCAGGAACGAAACTCGTTGGGCAGGTGGGGAGTATATCAACTGTCAGGCTGTCCATCATGTGCTCCGGGATCGGATCCAGCAACGAAGGCAGAAGCAGCCTCAAAACAATATATCATTGATGATTTAATTCAAAACACTACCATTTTATTGGCTCCAAATAATGCCAATCAAGCATGAACCAAATCCCCCAACGTCACCATCAACATCATCGGCTCTATCGGCGACGGCTCAAACCCCACCCGCAGGTAAAACTCCCGCGCTTCATCCGACAGGGCGTGAACCAGCATCCCGCGAATACCGATAGTTTCCGCCACCTGAATCACCCGTAACCCGGCATCCCTCACCAGCGCCCGTCCGACGCCCTGCCCGTGCAGTGATTTATCCACCGCCAGACGCCCCAGTACCACAACGGGGATCGGATCGGGCATATTGCGACGAAAGCGACCGGGGGCAGTGTTTGTCGTTACCGCGCTGGACGCCAGCGAGTAATACGCCAGTACGTTAGAATCGCTGCCACAACACACAAAGGTACGGGACGCGCCAGTGGTCTGATTTTTCATCGCCCGCTGTTTCAGCCAGTTATCCATAGAATCCACACCGCAGCAAAACGGGGTAAGAATATGCCCGGCATGAAGCGGTTCAGGTGCGGAGATCATTTTTCCTGTTCCCACGGCGCAGGGGTCTGCATGGTTTTACGCAGTGCGGCGTTTGGCGCGGGAGCCTGATCCAGACGGGTCAGAAATGCCTGATAAGCCTGCGGATCGGCCATGATGATGCGTTGCTCGATCAACGCCTCTTCTGCGGCGGCGCGGGCGGCCTCCAGCACAAAGTCTGTGCGGTTTTTCCCTCTGGCTTTTGCAGCCCGATCGATAAGATCGCGCTCAGCGGGCTTGATGCGCAGGTTCAGGGTTTCGCGTTTTATCGCCATGCTGTTTGCGGTTGGCATGATGTTGTCCTCTTGTGTTTCTGTGGATATAAAGTATACAACATGCGTAACGCAGATGTCATTACGGTAAATCCAGAAGGAATCGAACCGGAGTATCGAACCAAACGATTTTCTACGTATTTTAAACCACCATTATGATTTACAAGCAGAAATGAGGGTCAACCTCTGGGTCTTGGCTGGAAATAGAAAAAAGATTTATCATTGAAATCAAATTGGTAAGTAATTGAATGTTCCCGAGTCCGGGCACCCTATTTGTAAGAACGGACCTCCCAAGAGGTCCGTTTTTCGTTTCTGTATCCCGCTAAGTTTGCGTTCCCTTTCCGATCGGCGCCCTGCGCGCGTACCGTCCTGACGTCAAAATCTGACAAAAAATCATGACAGGCTGAACGCCACTTATTTATCCGCCCTGGCCTTTTCTGCCTCCTGCTTCAACAAAAAATAGCGAGCCTGCAACTGCGCCAGCGCCCTTTCCGCCTGCCGTCGCTGGATATCTGACTGGCTGAGCGAGTAAAGACGCAGCTGTTCTTCGGCCGGCACCGAGCGGTTAAACGCCTGGGTGGCGTTATACACCACCGACTTCAGCTCGCTGACCGTCATATATTTACCGCGCTGCCCGTCGAGCGCATTCAGCTTTAAAGTTAGCTGCTGTAGCTGCTCCATTCCCTGCTGCCAGCCGCCCATCGCCTCTTCAGGCAGCGCCGCCGCTTTTACTTGCTGCTGCCATTCCGTTGCTATACCGCGCGCCTCCTCCGGGCTGGCTGCCAGCGCCAGGTCTATCAGCTGCTGCCCGTAATTCAGCGACCAGTCCGGTGCAAGGCCGCTAATATGTGCCAACTGCTGCTGAGTATCCCGCAGGACGTTTTGCGACAGCGCACCATCCTGCTTCAGGCTGTTTATCTGCGCTGTGGAAAGCGGCAGCGGTAATGGCGTCAGCGATGCCTTTAGCTGTGCCACCAGCGGGTCCGTACGATGCAGGCTATACCATGCCCATTGCCCCATACATCCCGCCACCAGCATGGTAAGCATTCCGGCGACAAAAGGTTGCCAGCGGCGGGTCTTCGGCGGTGCCGTCGTCACCTCAAAGTTGGACGTGGGCTGCGCCACATAGATCCACCGCGCCGCGCCGGGCACCATCTCAGCAACAGACTGCGCGGCGGCAGGTAATGCTACGGCTGGCGCGGAAACAGGATTATCGCCCGTGGCGGCATCGCTGTTTTCCAGCCGCACCGCGCTGGTGTGCATCAGCGCTGCCAGCGCGTCGAACTGGCTCAGATTCCGCAGCTCAAGGCGTTGTAACACCTCGTTAAGCCGTTTGAGCTGCTGTTCGGCAAGGTAAAGCTGGCTGAGGTCGCTGTAACTGGCGGGAAGCTTGCGCATCCATTGCTGCACGCGACGGCTAAGCGCGCTGAGGATCTCCACTCGCGCATGAACCTGCGACGGCCAAAGGTTTCCCCATTGATGAGTGATAAGCGCCTCCAGGATAGCCAGCCCTTCGTTCAGCCCGGCCAGTCCGGCCAGCTGCGCGCGCGCCAGCGTGTACCAGGCCGCCGTTTGCAGCTCTACGCCGTTGTGCTCAAACAGCGCGAGGCTGAGTTTTTCTACGTGTTGCCAGTTAACGTCCGGGCGTGCCGGATGGGACAGCTTGCCCAGCTCGTCGCGCAGGGCGGCGTAATCCGGCAGCGTGCGTGGGTCGCCGCCGGTTTTCAGGTAGCGTTCGGATAAAGTAGTCATAAGAGGTTTCAACTTCGAAAAAAAAGGCGTCTGAGATAAAGCAACAGGCTCGTGATTGGTTAACAGATTTTGATCCAGGCGGACGGCCTGATAGTCAGCCCGCGGCGTCTCTTCCTGTCGTCCTGTCCAGGCAGCGCCGGGTGACAGGTTCCCAATAGGCATTAAGGTTTTTGCTGTTTATGCACTGTACCCGAGGGTCGGGCGGCGGCGTGACCGCACGCTCATCAGGCTGTACCACGCTGGCAGCGTGTTTTTTCGGCGTCGCTTTCTTTTTCACAGGGCGCGCCGTTTGTGGATCTTGTCCGTGATAGTCCGCTTGCTGGCGCGAACTACCGTGGCAGTGATACTCGCCTGTTTTACGGTTGGTGTGACAACCTTCAGCATTTGTCCGGCCCGAATGGGCTAAAGCAGATGTACTTAAAATTGTGCAGATTAACAGTGCTGTACCAGCGTAAAGGTTCATTCGGACTCCTTGTCGAATGCGGAACGTAAAAGGGATAGGTACGCCTCCGTTCTCTGGTTCAGAGGATGGATTGCCGATCGAGATACTGCTGCTGTTTCATATGGCGGATCAGCACCTTGCCTTCCGGCAGAAATTCGGTGCCGTAACGCACCAGGCCAATCCCTTTCAGCTCGGCATCAATGCCATAGCGCAGCTCGCCGGGCATGGCCTGCGGCAGCAGCGTTACCTGAATGCTGTTCAGGCGCGGCTCGTAGCGGAGCAATACCTCGGACAGCGTGGTCATCAGCTGGTGCGCCGTGCCGGGCATTCCCTGAAGGATTTTGCTCATATCCGGCAGGCCGTAACCGGGCAGATGCGCCAGCGTTCCGGCGCGGCAGTTGAGAATACGCTGCATATTATCGAGCACGGAAAGAATGACCTGGTTCTCTTCGCTGATATCGTGCAGATCCAGCCCGCCGCTGAAGTTGCCGTAAAGCATTTCATACAGCGAGGGAGCGTTATGTGAGTGCGGCATTATTTCTCCTTGAGGGAAAGACTGTTATCGCCCGCTTCCAGCACGCGAGCGTTATCCGCGTCCAGCGCTTCACGCGCCAGCACCTGCTTCCAGTTATTTTTAGTCAGATCCGGCTGGCGGAATAACCCCACCACCGCGACGAACTTCGCCTCCGGTTCCATCGGCATATCCAGGTTGACCGCGCCGCCGGGAGTCAGGATCACATCCCGGCTGGCGAGCAGGTCGCTACTCAGCAAGGTATCGCCTTCAGTGACCAGCTGCTGATAAACCAGCTTATCGAAGACTTTACGGTCGCGAAGCTGATAGACGCGTATCACCACGGACTGAGGCGCGCTGTGGCTTTCGCGCGTATCAGTATTCAGCGCTTCCCGACTGGTAAAATCGAGATGCAGCACCTTTATTTGTTTATAAAAAATGGCGGACACCGCCGAGCGGGTGCCGTCGGTGACGCTTTGCGTCAGTCCGCAGCCGGTCAGGCTGGCGGCCAGTAACGGCAGTAGCCAGCGGGCGGATTTAATTGAATTGGTAGGTAACACGCTGATTTCCTTGTACGGAGACGGAAGAAGACAGCCCCTGATAGCGGCCGGATTCAATGGTAAAAGTTTGCGGCACGTCGCTGGGGATCTCATCCCCTTCCACGCCCAGTACGCCGCTCATGCCCAGCCGGAACGGCGCTTCGCCAAGAGGGGCTACGCGCAGCAGCGCCGTGCTGACGGTCAGACGAATTTTTGCCTTAAAGCGCCAGCCCAGGTAAACGCGCAGCATCACCAGAAAGTCCTGATACAGCTGACCGTCCGGCATCCAGCCCTGGGTTTCGCTTTTGCTGTCGGTTATCAGCTCAATCAGCAGCTGGCTGCTGGTATCCATAACTTCGTCACCCAGCGGCGTATTACCGTCCAGCAGGAAATCATCCTCGCCGTAAAAACCGAGCGGCTGGCTGATTTCCACCGGTCGCAGGCTGTAGGGGCTGACGCTGGCGCGGGTTTCCGGGGCCAGCAGGCGAACCAGCGCCTGGATCCCTTCCTGGGTTTTTGCAGGCTGCCGCAGTACGCCCAGCAGCGCCAGAAAGCGAGAAACCGGCGTGGCGATATGGCTGGCGGTGCCGGGAATGCCCAGCCCGACCAACCCCAGCAGCGACTGGGAAATAGCGTCCGTGCCGCCTGGCTCAAAGGTGGCCGGATAGGAGTATTTACGCCAGATGCGATAGAACTGCGTCAGGATGCGGTGGCTGAAAATATCGAGAAATGCCTGGAGCGCCTCATGCCCTTCCCTGCGCTGGGTAATATCGTCCAGATAGCTGGAGGGCAGCGGTGAATCCACGCCGTACATGCCCATAAACGTGGTCCGTATTTTGGGTGCGGCCGTGGCATCGTCTTCACTGTATTCAACGCTTTTCAGCTCGCTGGCGGGAAACCCCATCCCCGGCCACGGGGTAAAGCGCACCGCATCATCCTGCGGACGGCTGGAGCTGCCGAGCGGTGGTCGTTCCGGGTGCTGTTTTTCCAGCAGCTGACAGAAGCGATAAAAGTTTATCCGCGTCAGCTCCGCTTCCAGACGCGGGCTTAACCGGGAATGCGGCGGTTGTGTTTCTCTTCCCATTGCAGGCGTTCTCCGGTGGGGTTCAGAATGATAACCAGTCGATTAAACAGATAGATATCGGTATACAGCGCGAAGAAGTGACTGAGCATTTCGCCAAACAGACAGATATCGCCGTGGCCGGCAAAGCCGTGGCTGTCGAGCGTGACGTCAATCTGCACGCCCCGCAGCAAATGGCCTTGTTCAAAGCGCTCGATTTCGCTGTGGCTGACATCGACAATCGCTTCCAGACGGCGGCGATTCATCTCGCTGCCGGTCCACTCGTACAGCGCCAGCGTACCGCGCAGCACGTCGGCATTGTCCATCATTGACAGAAAATTGCTGCCGAGATGGCTCAGCACGCGCCAGTGAAAACGGTCGCGATCCGGCGGATAACAGGGCAGCGTGGGCGCACAGAGGTTGCGCACGTCCACCTTTGCCGAACTGGTCTTCATCGCGGTATCCAGCACCGTGCTCTGCAACGCGCGGCGCGGCAGCTGGCCGTTGGTGCCGGTAAGCGTCAGCGACAGGCTTTCATCATCCGGCACGGTATGATTATCAAAAGCTTCCCCGCCGAGGATAAGCCAGGTGTTATGCAGCCCGGACGCGCCGCGCCGCACGCGGGTATGGTAGTAATATTCCGGCGCTTCGTGACGCATCATGCCGCCCTTGTGGCGGAAGCTGGAAAACGGCACGTAGGCATGCCGCCCGGAGGAGATCACCGAATCGACGGAATAAATTTCGGTATGGCCATCCTGCACGCGCATAGGACGCAGCAGATACTCGGTCTGAAGCGAGTTCAGCGTCAGCGGGTCGGACTCCAGCGGAAAAAGATTGATGACCGGCGCGCAATGCAGCCGCAGGTGCTTCTCGCTGAAGGTGAAATCGTGCTCCCAGCGCCGCGCCAGCACTACCTCGATTTCAAACCATGCCAGTGCGGCAGGCAGCGTCACGCTCTCCAGACCGCGCAGGCCGGTGAACATAAATTTTTCCCGGAAGGTAAAGTACTCCAGCAGCAGCTGGTAGCCGCTGAAGCTGCTTTCGCCTTTCGGCCACAGCCCGTCTTGCTCGCCAAACCCCAGCGCGGTAAAGCGCGCGTCCAGCGGGCGACGCTCCGGCTCTCCCGGCAGGCGCAGCCAAATACTGGCGGTGTTTAAGGTAAAGGCTTCATGCATCGCGCAGGCCAGCGGCGCGTCAGCGTTAAAATAGAACGGGATCAGGCTGAGATCGACCCGGCTCCAGTCGGCCAGGCTGCTACAGGCAAAACGCAGGCACACCACCGATCGCCCTTCCGCATCGGTTGAAAGCGCGGCCTCCTCCAGTGCCAGCGGTTGCAGGCCGATCTGCTGAGTCGTGGTGTAGCGACAGCGGGTCGCTTTCTCGCCAATGGGCCGCGAGAGGATTTCAAACCCCTTCGCGATGGCTATTTTTTCTTTCATTTCGCGCCAGTCGGGGCTGAACTCTACTATCGACATTGACGGAATAGTCCGTAAGTAGTGCGGCCACAGCAGCGTGACCAGCCCTTCCGTCAGCTCGGGCAGATCGTCATCAAGCTTCTCGCGCAGGCGGCCCATCATAAAGGCGAAGCCCTCGAACAGGCGCTCCACATAAGGATCGCGAGCGTCCGCTTTATCCAGATTCAGCAGCGCCGCGCGATCCGGGTGAGCGCGAGCGAACTCTTCACCCGCTTCAAGCAGGTAACGCATTTCCGCGTCGTAATAACGTAGGGTTAAGTCGTCCATGAAGATAAATCTCAACTTTGGCGGATCTCCTTCAGGCCGCCTTAAAAAGCGCGGTAGAGGAAAAAAGCCGGTAAAAAAGAAGGGTGTGAATGACTAGCCGATGAAGTCGATAGTCGACTCATGCAGGTGGCGCGCCAGAGCGGCCCTGGCCTGCTGGTTTTTCTCAGTGATAACGCGTGTGCTTTCCCGGGCGGCGAGCAGCCCCGCTATCGCTAATTTTAGTGCCTGATATGAGCGTATCCTGCGCGGCCTGATGGTCAGATCGCCATCCTGTGCCGCTTTTCTTTTCTCCCTTATCACAAATCTTTGCTACGCTTCTGTCTCTTAGTATCAATAAGATATTAAGGTTCAGTGGACATCCGTCGTCATATTTAATCGAAAACTTGAGTAGATTCCGTTTTCCGGCATTCGTAGCTGTATTTCTCATAACGTCATTTGTCCTTCGCCTGACGGACCGCCGCATTCATCTTCTCTATCTCCGCCCGCGCACCGGCCCGTTTTGCCACCAGGTCAAACGGCGTGTCCCTGCGGATCAGCGGCGGCATCGGCGGTATGCTCAGCCTGCCGCTGTGGTAATAGTCGTCGCTCTCCAGCCAGTCCGCCTGCCTGCGTAGTTCCGCCAGCGCCGCCCTGTCCCATGAATGCCAGCAGAACCCCACCGGCAGGTCATAGGCCACCACCCGGCTCATAAAGTCCTTATTTATCGGCAGCGTGCTGTGGTCGGTCGGGCGCAGCACGTATGTGCGCACCTCCTCCCGCATTTCCTCATAAGACTGTTTTTCGTGCCGTATCCGCTGCTCTTTTGAACCCGGACCCGGCTGATAGTAGCCCGACGCCGGCTTACGCTGCATTTTCCGGTCAAAGTAGCCGTACAGGGAGATGTAGTAACGGTAGTCCGCATCGACGGGCTGCCCTGTACGTGTATCTCCATCCTGGACCGTATCAATATCAACTTGCCCGTAGCCATATCCCGTCGGGCCGCTCTGCTTTTCCGTGCTGCGGTAGTCCCTGTCAAAGTCCTTCAGCTCCTCTGCCGTAAGCGGAACCGGCACCCGCGGCGCGTTTATGTTCAGCCTCTGCGCCCGCTCCGGCGCCGGCCACGTCAGCTTCTGCATCACCGTGGTCGTGCTGTCCCAGAACGGCCTGCCGTCGCCCGGGTCGCCGAAGCGCGTGGCCGGGTCGGGCTCGCCGCCGCAGGGGATGTTGCGCGCCATCATGCGCACGTACAGCGTGTCTCCGGCCTGCCTGAACAGCGGATGGGGGGCTGTATAGCCGCTCTCCCGGGTGTTGGGCAATCCCTGCCAGCCAATGCTCCGCAGCGGCGACGAACCCATAACGCGGTCGTGCGGATTGCAGTAGATAAAGGTGCTGCCGTGGTTGTCCCGCTCCGGCAGCCCGTTAAACGTTTTCCCCGCCGGCGTCCAGCTTTCCCCGTCGCAGCACGCGCCCGCCAGCAGGCCGCCGGCGTTTTGCCCCCGCAGCCGGCCCCTGTTCTCCGCCACCTTTTTCACAATACCGGCAAAGGTCGCCTCGCGCGCCTCCGGCGTGATAATTTCGTCAGGCGGATAGGAAACGTAGGTGGTCGGCTCATTATCCAGCGCGTAGGGCGAGTTCATCACAAACAGCGCGTCCGGCGCCTCGATGGCCGCCGCCGCCAGCGCCACCATCGTCCCCTGGCTGTGCGACAGCACCGTCACCGTGTCTTCCGGGTGGGCGCGGCGGATTTGTTTTATCAGATTTGCCAGGCGGCCGGCGGCGTGAGCGTAGTAGCTGCGCGGCGGCGCCCGGGTCAGCAGGCGGTCGCGCTCGCCGTTCATCAGCTGCGTGCTGAACGGGACCGGCACTCCCAGTAAAGAAATCCAGTTGTCAAACCCGGCCCCGCTCCACAGGCTGACCAGCTGGTTGCAGCCGTTCTGGAAGGGGCCGCCTCCCCAGAAAAAAGGCCCCCTGCTCTTTCTCTCTTCCGGCGTGAGCTCGTAGTAGTTATCGCCGCGCTTATTTTTCAGCGGAATAGCATAGTCGTCTTCCTTTCCTTCGGCGGCCCGGTAGCCCCAGTAAAAGCGGATTACGGGAGAGCGGCCCTCTTCCGTTATCTTTCTCGGCGGGACAATCCATTTTTGTTTTATGTCACCTTTTTTTCCGCTATCGCCATAACAACCATCCCATCCTGAATCATTTTTATCACAGGGCGCCATATAACCTTCCGCATAACGATTTTCTTTTAACCTGTATTTTTCATCTTTGTCATCCAGTCCTAAACGACGATTCAAACCCTGACATAATGCTTCTTCAGCGTCGTTATACCACTCTCCTTCTGAGTTAACTCCATGCACAAAAATAATCAGCCCCGGCAACTGCAAAGGTAGTTGAAGCTCGGCATTAACTTTGATGTTTTTATGTGATGTCATAGAGTAGCCAAAAGGCATTCCATTATCTGTCAGATGGACATCAATTTTTCTTGTAGGTGAACTTCTGTTATTACTCATCAACCCCCCTCTTATTTTGCACAGGCTCTAAGCGGCGATCGCACTGCATCGTTTCCTGGATAGTCTGAGAAACATCAATAGACAGAGTAGGTTGATGAACCGGGCCGGTTGCTCCGGAATAAAAAGAGTTGTTAGTCGCTTCCTCATCTGGATAAAACGTCCATTTTAAGGCGTAAGCACTGGTTGGTGAGCGTTCAGGAAAAGCATATTTAATCATATAAAATCCCTCATTCGTTACCAGCATATCGTAATTTTTGGTATTCCCATTAGGATCCTGCGTATACCCACCATAGGTCACCGAGCGTTTCGTTTTACCCCCATCAGTGGTTAACGCAACGATATTCATACACCCTTTATCCGATCCCATACAGGCGGCTTTGTTGTCATTTCTTGTCACAGGAAATGCCAAATAATCATCACGTGTAGAAGTCCAGAAAAAACGACCCTTAAATAAGTAGCCTGATGAGGGTGAAATCTGAACGTGGATGTTTTTTAATTTATTATTATAAAACGTCTGCCCGTTCTCACACCGGGTATAATTTTCCAGGGTGAAATAGCAATTATCATCAATACGGTAAATAATTTGCGGCGGCCCGTAAACCGGCGGCGGTGCATTCCTGTCTTTTTCGGTCATCACCGTTTCATGCAGTGAGCCGGCCCCGAGACCAAAAGCGGCCCCCTCTGTCACGCAGCTGGTTAACAACGGCACGGTTAACAGAACGGATAACAAACATGACATTTTCGTCAGAATATTCACAGTGGTTAATTCCTTTTTATATAAATCCAGGTTCAGGATTTTTTGTGGCGTGGCGGTGCGCCGCTCCACAGGCTGACCAGCCGCTTTCTTTGTGACTTACTTCAGTTAAACGCCCCGCATCATATTTATTTTCCACAAGGGAAAATTTATCTTTAAGTCCAAGCCTTTCGTTTAACCCGTCACATAAGGCCTTTTCCGCATAGTCATACCACTCCCCCTCGGAGTTGACTCCATGTACAAAAATAATCAATCCGGGTAATTGCAGCGGCACCTGTACTTCGGCATTAATATTTATATTTTTATGGGAGGTCATGGAGCAGGCAAAAGGCGCACCATTATCAGTTAGTTTTACCTCAACCTTACGCGTAGGCGATAATAGCCGACTATTGCTCATCAAGACGGCTCCCTTCTGGCTGTTTTGGTTCCAAAGTGCGATCGCAATGCATGTTTTTATCTATACTTTTAGTATAGAATTTTGATAAATCTATTTTATAAAACCCACCCACGGGAATCGGCTCACCCGGCTTGAATAAATCATAGACACTCTCTATTTTAAGTACACCGAAATAGTATTTATCATTAAAACCCCATCCATCTATTACAGGATATATTCTGTTAACACCTCGATAGTAAATCATATAAAACCCCTGATTCGTCACCAGCATATCGTAATCTTTTGTAGCTTCTGTCGGGGATGTGGTATTTGATCCATAACCCACACCATGCAATGTTTTTCCAC
>NZ_JARUWZ010000031.1:0-51245 GCF_030433775.1 Erwinia sp. PsM31 | reverse complement strand
AACCTGCGACCAATTGATTAAAAGTCAACTGCTCTACCAACTGAGCTAACGACCCACTTTTACGCTGTCAGAACGTTTTAACATATGTCCCGGCAACGGCGGCATATATTACTGATTTACCGTTTCAGCGCAACCACTATTTTCAGATAACTTGTTCAACTGCCTGAGTTTCACCCGACCGGGCCATAAATTAGGCTAAACCCGTTCGTAAGCGGTTAATTACAGCGCAGCCGCACGTTTTTGCGCTTGTTTCGCCACGTCGGTGTTTGGATACTGTTTGATCACCTGCTGGTAGACGGCTTTCGCTTTCGCGCTGTCGCCCTTCTCCTGCATGATCACACCCACTTTATACAGCGCATCCGCGCTTTTCGGCGATTTAGGGTAATTTTTCACTACGGTGGCGAAATAGTAGGCCGCGTCGTCTTTTTTACCCTTGTTGTAATTCAGCTGTCCCAGCCAGTAGTTAGCATTCGGCTGGTAGGTTGAATCCGGATACTTCTTGATAAAAGCCTGGAACGCAGCGATAGCCTGCTCGTTCTGCTTTTTCTCCAATACCAGCGCCACAGCCGCGTTGTAGTCGCTGTTGGCGTCGCCACCCTGCGTCGGCGCAGCAGAAGCGTTGTCGCTGGCTGTAGCGCCTTCTGCGGCCGCTGCCGGAGCCGTAGCGCCTGAAGACGCCTGAGGCTGCGCAGACGCGCCGCTGCTCAGCGTATCTATCTGCTGATAGAGATTCTTCTGGCGTTCGGTGATCTGGTTAAGCTGATACTGGTTTTCCTGAATCTGACCACGCAGCGAATCAATGTCACGCTGGTTGTCGGCAAGCTGCTGCTGAAATTGCTGAAGAAGCTGTGCCTGCGCGTTAGAGATACGCTCAAGCGAGGTGACGCGGTCTTCGACCGAGCCTGAACCTACGTTACTGATTGACGCCTGGGCATTAGCGGCCCAGGGGGCCGCTACGCCAACCAGTAACGACAGACCCAGCAAGTGAAGTCTGAAGTTACTAATCATATGATTCTCTTAGTATACCAGTACGGCACGACGGTTTTTGGCGTAAGCCGATTCGTCGTGGCCCAGTACGGCTGGCTTCTCTTTACCGTAAGAAACGATAGAGATCTGGTCAGCAGAAACGCCTTTGCCCTGCAGGTACATTTTAACGGCAGTAGCACGACGCTCGCCCAGGGCGATGTTGTACTCTGGCGTACCACGCTCATCCGCATGACCTTCTACAGTCACTTTGTAAGACGGGTTGTTACGCAGGAAAGTAGCGTGCGCGTCCAGCATCTGAGCGAACTCAGACTGGATGTCATACTTGTCCAGACCGAAGTACACGATGTTGTTGCGTTGCAGCTGCTGCATCTGCAGGCGCGCCTGCTCGTCGGAGGACATATTGCCGCCGTTCATGCCGCTGTTCATGCCGCCGTTTGCGTCATCGCCCATACCCATACCGCTGGTCTGGTCGTTGTTGTTGTTTTTGTGTGAGCTACATGCAGCCACTGCGATAACTGGCAGTGCCAGCATTAAGCCTTTCAGCACTTTATTCAGTTGCATTTCTACAATCCTATTATTGTTTGCCATACATATTTATATGCATCACAGATACGGCGACCAGGCAGGTGATTTTACCTGTCCATCAGTAGCCGGAAGACGCGCTTTGAAACGACCGTCGGTCGACACCAGCTGCAGTACGGATCCCATGCCTTGAGTAGCGCTGTAGATAACCATAGTGCCGTTTGGCGCGAGGCTCGGCGTTTCATCCAGGAACGTGTCCGTTAATTGTTGAACGGCTCCCGTTTCCAGATCTTGTCTGGCGATATGTTGCGCACCGCCGTTGGTGCTTACCATCACCAGAGATTTTCCATCGGTGCTGACATCGGCGTTCTGATTCTGAGAGCCTTCCCAGGTCAGACGCTGCGGCGCGCCGCCGTTTACACCAATTTTATAGATTTGTGGACGACCGGCCTGATCCGAGGTATAGGCCAGCGTCTGGCTGTCCGGGAACCAGGTAGGTTCAGTGCTGTTATAGCGGCCGTCGGTGATCTGACGCATCTGGCCTGAACCTAAGTCCATCACGTAAAGATTCATGCTGCCGGATTTCGACAGGGTGAACGCCAGCTTGCTGCCGTCAGGCGAGAACGCAGGCGCGCCGTTATGACGAGGGAAAGAAGCAACCTGGCGGATAGCGCCGTTGGCCAGCGTCTGGATCACCAGCGCCGATTTGCCGCTTTCAAAGGTCACATAGGCCAGCTTGCTGCCATCTTTCGACCAGGCCGGAGACATCAGCGGCTCAGGCGAACGGTGCACCACAAACTGGTTATAGCCGTCATAGTCGGATACGCGCAGCTCATACGGGAACTGGCCGCCGTTGGTCTGCACCACATAGGCGATACGGGTACGGAACGCGCCTTTGATGCCGGTCAGCTTTTCAAAGCTTTCATCGCTGGCCGTATGCGCCGCGTAGCGCAACCATTGTTTAGTCACCTTGTACTGATTCTGCGCCAGCACGGTGCCCGGATTACCGGAGGTATCCACCAGCTGATAAGAAACGGTATAGCTGCCGTCGGCGCCAGGCTGGATCTGCCCGACCACCACCGCATCAATACCCAGCGCGGTCCATGCAGCAGGCTGCACTTCCGCTGCGGTGCCTGGCTGCTGTGGCAGACGAGCGCGATCCAGCGGATTGAATTTGCCGCTGTTGCGTAAATCCGCCGCCACGATGCCGCCAATATCTTCCGGGGCTGCGCCCGGGCCAGCCCATTTAAACGGGACTACGCCGATAGGACGTGCGGTGTTAACGCCCTGGGTAATCTCGATGCGAACTTCTGCATGCGCCATAGCGACAAACAGCATCAGGAAACTTAGTGCTACTCGTAATGCCTGCTTCATCTTCTCTCCCTTACCTGAACGCTACGTCCACGATAATTAGCAGTGTTTCAACAAACCAATGGTGCATTTATAGAGTACGGCAAGTTGACCATAGTTCAACCTGCCGCGTCCTGGCATCTTCTTACAGCTAATCTTACGGTTTGAAGATTAACGTCGCCTCTTTCACCGCCTGATACACATCCGTGCTTGGCGGTTTCGGGATCCTCGCCATGCGGGCAGCGTTAATAGCCGCCTGACACAGCGCCGGATCGCCGCCTGCCGGGGTGGCCGAAATCAACAGCCCGTCCGGCGCCAGCTTGATATGCACGTTACAGGTGCGTCCTTTAAACGTATCCGCGTCATAAAACTTGCTCTGGATAGCGCTCTGTACCTGGCCAAGGTAGCTGTCGATAGCGGCGCCGGAGGCACCCGATTTCTTCTGGTTGCCCTGCCCCGCCGCGCCCGCGCCGCCGGTTTTACCCTCTTTTGGCGCGTTCTTGCCGGAGGTCAGGCCGCCCAGCAGGTCGTCGACGTCGCTGCTCTCTTTAGCCGCTTCCGCCGCGGCTTTCTTCTTCGCATCGGCCGCCGCTTTCGCTTTTGCGGCTGCGTCCGCTTTGGCTTTTGCCGCCGCTTCGGCCTTCGCTTTCGCCGCCGCTTCGGCTTTCTCTTTTGCTTCCTCAGCCGCTTTTGCCTTCGCCGCCTCAGCCGCTTTTTCTTTGGCTTCTTTCGCCTGCTGCGCCGCTTTCTCTTTGGCTTCTTCGGCGGCTTTCTCTTTCGCCGCCTTCGCTTCGGCGGCAGCCTGGGCTTTCGCATCGGCCTGCGCTTTGGCTTTTGCCTCCTGCGCCGCTTTCACTTTAGCCGCCTGCGCCGCCGCGGCCGCTTTTTCTTCCGCTTCTTTTTTCGCATCCGCCGCGGCTTTTTTCGCTTCGGCTTCCGCTTTCTTCTGCGCGTCCGCCGCGGCTTTCGCCTGCGTATCGGCCTGCGCTTTGGCATCCGCCTGGGCTTTGGCTTTCGCCTCTGCCTGCGCCGCGGCCTGCTGCTCGGCCGCCTGCTTCGCCGCTTCCTCAGCTTTTTGCTGTTCTGCGGCCTGCTTCGCGGCCTCTTCCGCTTTCTTCTGTTCCGCCGCCTGCGCCGCTTCCTGCTTCGCCTCCAGCCGCTCTTTTTCCAGCGCTTTCAGACGCTGCTGTTCCGCAGCCTGCTTCTGCTGTAGCTCTTCCGCCTGCTGCTTCGCCTGCTTTTGACGCTGCTGCTCGGCGCGCTGGCTGTCGCTCTGCTGATTCTGCTGGCGGTTGTACTGCTCGACGATAGCGCCAGGATCGACCATGACGGCATCAATGTCGCTACCCCCGCCGCCGCCGCTGCTGGCGTCGATATGTTCGTCAAACGAGCTCCAGATCAGTAACGCAATCAGAAAGATATGCAGGATCACTGAAATGATGATGGCGCGTTTTAACTTATCGTTCTGTTCGGTTACCTTCGACACTTTCGATTCCCAAAAACGGTCCGAAATTAAATCGGCTGCGTCATTAATCCAACCGACTTCACGCCCGCCTGATGCAGCAGGTTCAGCGCCTTGATGATCTCATCGTAAGGCACCTCTTTCGCGCCGCCGATCAGAAACACCGTCTTCGGATTCGCTTCGATACGGCGCTGCGCTTCAGCGACGACCTGCTCCGGCGGCAGCTGTTCCATGCGATCGTGATCGACCACCAGGGTGTATTGTCCCACGCCCGCCACTTCAACAATCACCGGCGGATTATCGTCGCTGGACACCGTTTTGGAATCCGTGGCGTCCGGCAGATCCACCTCTACGCTCTGGGTGATAATCGGCGCCGTCGCCATAAAGATCAGCAGCAGTACCAGCAGAACGTCGAGCAGCGGAACAATATTGATTTCGGACTTCAGGTCGCGTTTACGGCGACCGCGCGTTCTGGCCATAGGTCACTCCTACCTGCTGTTCTCGCTGGAGAAAGCCTGACGGTGCAGAATAGCGGTGAACTCTTCCATAAAGTTATCGTAATTCTGCTCCAGCTTGTTCACGCGCTGGTTGAGGCGGTTATACGCCATAACTGCCGGAATAGCGGCAAACAGACCGATAGCGGTCGCGATCAGCGCTTCGGCAATCCCCGGCGCCACCATCTGCAGCGTAGCCTGTTTTACCGCGCCCAGCGCGATAAAGGCGTGCATGATGCCCCAGACCGTACCGAACAGGCCGATGTAAGGACTGATCGAGCCAACCGTGCCCAGGAAAGGAATATGGTTTTCCAGCGTTTCCAGCTCACGGTTCAGCGAGATGCGCATGGCGCGCGTTGCGCCTTCCACCACCGCTTCCGGCGCGTGGTTGTTGGCACGATGCAACCGGGCGAACTCTTTAAAGCCGGCATAGAAAATTTGTTCAGATCCGGCCAGCTCATCACGGCGCGCCTGGCTTTCCTGATACAGGCGCGACAGCTCAATGCCCGACCAGAATTTGTCTTCAAACGCGTCGGCTTCACGGCCCGCCGCATTCAGAATACGGGTGCGCTGAATAATGATTGCCCAGGAGGCAATAGAAAAGCCAATCAAAATCAACATGATAAGTTTGACCAGAAGGCTCGCCTTCAGGAACAAATCAAGAACGTTCATGTCAGTCACTGCTTGAACTCCGCGACAATAGACTTGGGAAGCGCAATGGGCTTCATCAGATGTGGATTGATGCAGGCGATCAGGACTTCGGCTTCATTCAGCGTCCGGCCTTCTGCATTAACAATACGTTGTGCGAATGTCATGGTCGTTCTGGTCATGTTGACGACCTCGCTCTGCACCTCAAGAAGTTCATCAAGACGCGCGGCGGCCAGGTAATCAACCGTGAGACGACGCACGACAAAACCGACCTGCTGTTCCAGCAGCGTCTGTTGACTGAAATGGTGCTGGCGCAGCATCTCGGTTCGTGCCCGTTCATAAAAAGCGACATAGCTGGCATGGTAAACCACGCCACCGGCGTCGGTGTCTTCATAGTAGACACGCACCGGCCATCGAAAAAGCATTGTACTCACTCTACATCCCGGTATAACTTTTTAAACGTTGCTACTATACGCAAGAGCATACGCCTTTGGAATGGATTGCCAGAGGCTAAACAAAATAATTATCTTCCGGAAACAATTATGTGGATTTAGGGAGAAATCTTAAACGTTTACTGACATAACCCAGGGCTGAAAAAAGCCGGGTTAACGGCGGAGAGCAGCGGCGACGAGCAGGAAAAACGGACCGGCGAACCGATCCGTTATTATCCCGCTTTTTTTACGGCAGGCAGTAAAATTCTTTTATGCGCGCTTATCGAGATGTTCGATAGCCAGCGCGGTAATCACCCCGATGGCGCAGGCCAGCAGCGTGCCGAGGATCCAGGCAAAATACCACATCGTTCTGCTCCTTAATCAGTAAAGGGAATGCGTGTTAGCTTCGATCTGCGCGCGCGTGATGCGGCCAAACATTTTGTAGTAGCACCAGCTGGTGTAAATCAGAATAAGCGGCACAAAGATCGCGGCCGTAACGGTCATGATTTTCAGCGTCAGCAGGCTGGAAGTGGCGTCCCACATGGTCAGGCTATGGTTCATCATGCTGCTGGAAGGCATCACAAACGGGAACATCGCCACGCCCGCCGTCAGGATCACGCAGGCTACCGTCAGCGAAGAGCAAAGAAACGCCCAGCCGCCTTTATTCATTCGCGAGCAGATAACGGTAAACAGCGGCAGCAGCACGCCCAGCGCCGGGATAGTCCACAGCAGCGGCTGATGGGTAAAGTTCACCAGCCAGCCGCCCGCTACGCGGGTCACTTCTTTCGCCAGCGGATTGGAAGCCGCATTATGATCCAGCGTGGACACCAGCTGATAGCCTTCAATGCCGTACTTCACCCAAATACCGGCCAGCACGAAGCCCGCCATCATCACCAGCGTGGCGATCTGCGCGATCGTTTTGGATCTGAGATGCAGCTCACCCGTGGTGCGCATTTGCAGGTAAGTGGCGCCCTGAGTCAGGATCATGGTGACGCTGACCACGCCTGCCAGCAGCGCAAACGGGTTCAGCAGCTGGAAGAAGCTGCCGGTGTAGAACAGACGCAGATATTCATCGGCATAGAAAGGCACGCCCTGTAACAGATTGCCAAACGCCACGCCAATAACCAGCGGCGGCACAAAGCTGCCGATAAAAATGCCCCAGTCCCACATGCCGCGCCAGCGCTGATTTTCTATTTTGGAGCGGTAGTCGAATCCTACCGGCCGGAAAAACAGCGAGGCCAGCACCAGCATCATCGCCACATAAAAGCCGGAAAAGGCGGCGGCGTAGACCATCGGCCAGGCGGCAAACAGCGCGCCGCCTGCGGTGATAAGCCATACCTGATTGCCGTCCCAGTGCGGCGCGATGGTGTTGATCATAATACGGCGCTCAACGTCGTTGCGGCCAATCAGACGGCCAAGCATCCCAACGCCCATATCAAACCCGTCGGTAACCGCGAAGCCGATCAGCAGCACGCCAATCAGCACCCACCAGACGAAACGCAACAGTTCATAGGTGATCATGGTTAAACTCCTGTTCCGGTGGCCTGTTCAAAGTGATAACGCCCTATTTTCAGGCTGCTCGGCCCGCGCCTGCCGAACTTAAACATCAGGTACATCTCGGCAAGCAAAAACAGCGTGTAAAGCCCGCAGATAAGCAGCAGCGAAAACAGGATTTGCCCCGTGGTCAGCGATGAGTTGGCTACGGCCGTCGGCAGCACTTCGCCAATCGCCCACGGCTGGCGGCCATATTCGGCGACAAACCAGCCGGCTTCCGCCGCAATCCACGGCAGTGGGATGCCGTACAGCGCGCATTTCAGCAGGAAGCGGCTATGACCGATGCGGTTGCGAATAACGCTCCAGAAACAGCAGAGGGTAACCAGCAGCATCAGCACGCCGCACGCCACCATGATGCGGAAAGCGAAATAGAGCGGCGCGACGCGTGGGATGGAATCCTGCGTGGCCTGACGGATCTGCGCCTCGCTGGCATCGGCTACGTTTGGCGTATAGCGTTTCAGCAGCAGCCCGTAACCCAAATCCTGCTTCGCCTGGTTAAAGGCGGCGCGTACTGCCGGATCGCTGTTGCCTTCCCGTAGCTGTTCCAGCAGCTGGTAAGCGCGCATCCCGTTGCGGATGCGGATCTCATGCTGCGCCATCAGATCTTTGATGCCGGTAACCTGTTGATCCACAGAGCGGGTAGCGATCAGGCCCAGCGCCCAGGGGATCTGAATGGCGTAGCGGTTTTGCTGCGCCTGCTGATCGGGCAGGCCGAACAGCGTAAAGGCCGCCGGCGCGGGCTGCGTTTCCCATTCCGCTTCGATAGCGGCAAGCTTGGTTTTCTGCACGTCGCCGACCACATAGCCCGACTCGTCGCCCAGCAGGATCACGGCCAGAACGGCTGCCATGCCGAAGCTGGCGGCAATAGCGAAAGAGCGCTTAGCAAAAGCGATATCGCGACCGCGCAGCAGATAGAAGGCGCTGATGCCCATAATGAACATGGCGCCGCAGGTGTAGCCTGCCGCAACGGTATGCACAAATTTGACCTGCGCCACCGGATTGAGGATCAGTTCGGAAAAGCTGACCATCTCCATGCGCATGGTTTCAAAATTGAATTCTGAGCCGACGGGATTCTGCATCCAGCCGTTCGCCACCAGGATCCACAGCGCCGACAGGTTAGAGCCTAACGCCAGCAGCCAGGTGCACGTCAGGTGCTGCACTTTACTCAGCCGATCCCAGCCGAAAAAGAACATGCCGACAAAGGTGGATTCAAGGAAAAAAGCCATCAGGCCTTCAATAGCCAGCGGCGCCCCGAATATATCGCCGACGTAATGGGAATAATAAGACCAGTTGGTGCCGAACTGGAATTCCATCGTCAGGCCGGTGGCCACGCCAAGCGCAAAGTTAATACCGAAGAGTTTCCCCCAGAATTTCGTCATATCTTTATAGATTTGTTTGCCTGACAGCACATAAACCGTTTCCATTATTGCCAGCAAAAACGCCATTCCCAGCGTTAAAGGGACAAACAGAAAATGGTACATCGCCGTTAGCGCAAACTGTAAACGCGACAGTTCGACCACATCTAACATGTTGACTCCTTGCTCCGTGCTCAGTTTTGTCCATGCGCCGGGCGGCCAGCGTATGGCCCAACAGGATCGCTCCTCATCGGGGTGACGTAACCCTGTAGGTAAGTGAATAATGTTAATGAGAAAAAATCAGCGGGCCCGCGCCGTTGCTGTTTTTGCAGGATAGCGATCGGGAAAATTTGCGATCGACACAGGAAGTCCCTTTTTATAATTAAAAGCGTAAAGCTGATTTTTTGACGCAGAGCAATTTAATCCCAAAGCTGATTTTTAGCCAGCCTCCGAAGCGTAAATAACTTGCGTTTCTTTGATCGCGATTAATTAATTGCGATAAAGTAAATATGAAAGGGATTATTTTAACAAAGAGGATTATTTAATTTAATTAATATTCAATACAGAAAACAATTTTGTAATATTTACCGGCGGGGTTAATTTTATCGCGTTATTTTACAGAAAGCTTTGCATTATATTAGCTTATTAATAAGAAAGCTTAACCAATATTCCGGCATGAATGCAAAAATAAAAAAGGCTGCCCTGAGGCAGCCCTGATGAGAAGATGGATCCGGCTTACTGCGGCAGAACCGCTTTCACCGCATCGCCGATATCGGCCAGGCTGCGCACGGTTTTCACGCCGGCCGCTTCCAGCGCCGCGAACTTCTCGTCCGCCGTGCCTTTACCGCCTGCGATAATCGCGCCCGCGTGGCCCATACGCTTGCCTTTCGGCGCGGTAACACCTGCGATATAGCCGACAACCGGCTTGGTCACGTGCTCTTTAATAAAGGCGGCGGCTTCCTCTTCCGCACTACCGCCGATTTCGCCGATCATGACGATCGCTTCAGTCTGCGGATCGTCCTGGAACAGTTTCAGGATATCGATAAAGTTAGAGCCAGGGATCGGGTCGCCGCCGATGCCCACGCAGGTGGACTGGCCGTAACCGATATCGGTAGTCTGCTTCACGGCTTCATAGGTCAGCGTGCCGGAACGGGACACGATGCCGATACGGCCTGGCTTATGAATGTGGCCCGGCATGATGCCGATTTTGCATTCGCCTGGGGTGATGACGCCAGGGCAGTTCGGGCCAATCATACGCACGCCCGCTTCATCCAGCTTCACCTTCACGGTCAGCATATCCAGCGTCGGGATACCTTCGGTGATGGTGATAATCAGTTTGATGCCCGCGTCGATCGCTTCCAGGATGCCGTCTTTGCAGAACGGCGCCGGAACGTAAATTACGGAGGCGGTGGCGCCAGTAGCTTCTACCGCTTCACGCACGGTATTAAAAACCGGCAGGCCCAGATGCTCGGTGCCGCCTTTGCCTGGCGTTACGCCGCCAACCAGCTGGGTGCCGTAAGCCAGCGCCTGCTCGGAGTGGAAAGTGCCCTGTCCGCCGGTGAAGCCCTGGCAGATTACCTTGGTGTTTTTATCGATCAGAATGGACATTATTTACCCTCCGCTGCGGCAACAACGCGCTGCGCCGCGTCGCTCAGGCTGGTTGCTGCAATAATATTCAGGCCGCTGTCCGCCAGTTTCTGCGCGCCCAGCTCGGCATTGTTTCCTTCCAGACGCACCACGACCGGCACGTTAACACCCACTTCCGCTACCGCGCCGATGATGCCGTCAGCAATCAGGTCGCAGCGGACGATGCCGCCGAAGATGTTGACGAAGACGGCCTTCACCGCGTCGTCAGAAAGGATGATTTTGAACGCTTCGGTCACGCGCTCTTTGGTGGCGCCGCCGCCAACGTCCAGGAAGTTAGCCGGCTGGCCGCCGCTCAGCTTCACGATGTCCATGGTGCCCATCGCCAGGCCTGCGCCGTTAACCATACAGCCGATATTACCTTCCAGCGCCACGTAGTTCAGTTCCCACTGCGCAGCGTGCGCTTCGCGGGAGTCTTCCTGGCTTGGATCGCGCATTTCACGCAGCTCCGGCTGGCGGAACAGCGCGTTGCCGTCTGCGCCCAGCTTGCCGTCCAGGCAGATCAGATCGCCCTGCCTGGTGATCACCAGCGGGTTGATTTCGACCAGCGCCAGATCGCGCTCCAGGAACATGGTCGCCAGACCCATAAAGATTTTGGTGAACTGACCAACCTGTTTGCCGGTCAGGCCCAGTTTGAACGCCAGCTCGCGGCCCTGATAAGGCTGCGGGCCGGTTAACGGATCCAGCGCCATTTTGTGGATCAGATGCGGCGTCTCTTCCGCCACTTTTTCAATTTCCACGCCGCCTTCGGTCGAGGCCATAAAGACTACGCGACGGGTGCCGCGATCCACGACCGCGCCCAGGTAAAGTTCCTGATCGATGTCGGTTGCCGCTTCCACCAGGATTTGGTTGACCGGCTGACCGTTAGCGTCGGTCTGGTAAGTGGTCAGACGCTTGCCCAGCCAGTGCTCGGCAAATGCGCGGATCTCTTCTTTGCTTTTTACTACCTTCACGCCGCCCGCTTTACCACGGCCTCCGGCATGAACCTGACATTTCACGACCCACGGGCCAGCGCCAATTTTAGAAGCGGCTTCTTCTGCTTCGCGTGGAGTGGTGCAGGCATAGCCGACAGGTGCCGGTAAACCATACCGGCCAAACAGCTGTTTTGCCTGATATTCATGTAAGTTCATGTTGTTAATCCATCCAGTTCGGAAAAGACTTGGCCAAATCCGGCAGTATGCCAGCGCTTTGGCCACACATAGGGTTGAGCGCGGCTTTCACCGCGCCCGACAGGAATTAAACGTCCAGCAGCAGACGAGACGGATCTTCCAGCAGCTCTTTGATCGCGACCAGGAAGCTCACGGACTCTTTGCCGTCGATCAGGCGATGATCGTAAGAGAGCGCCAGATACATCATTGGCAGGATCACCACCTGACCATTGACCGCCATCGGACGATCTTTGATCGCGTGCATCCCCAGAATGGCACTCTGCGGTGGGTTGATGATCGGCGTGGACATCAGCGAGCCGAAGACGCCGCCGTTGGTAATGGTGAAGTTACCGCCGGTCAGTTCGTCTACGGTCAGCTTGCCGTCACGGCCTTTGATCGCCAGCTCTTTGATTTTTTTCTCGATATCCGCCATGCCCAGCGCATCGATATCTTTCAGCACCGGCGTAACCAGGCCGCGCGGCGTGGATACCGCGATGCTGACGTCGAAGTAGTTGTGGTAAACCACATCTTCGCCGTCGATAGAGGCGTTAACTTCCGGGAAGCGCTTCAGGGCTTCCACTACCGCTTTCAGGTAGAAGGACATAAAGCCCAGACGGATGCCGTGACGTTTTTCGAAGGCTTCGCCGTACTGCTTGCGCAGGTTCATGATCGGCTGCATGTTGACTTCGTTAAACGTGGTCAGCATCGCGGTGCTGTTTTTCGCTTCCAGCAGACGCTCGGCGATACGCTTACGCAGACGAGTCATCGGCACGCGTTTTTCGCTGCGGCCAGCCAGCGAAGGCGCGGCTTCAGCCGCTTTCGGCTCGGCGGCTTTGGCAGCTGGCGCTTTCGCCAGGTGTTTCTCTACGTCTTCACGGGTCAGACGTCCGCCCACGCCGGTGCCTTTGATCGCCGACGGCTCCAGACCGTGTTCGGCAATCAGGCGACGGATAGCCGGGCTGAGCGCGTCGTTGCTCTCTTCTTCCAGCGAGGCGCTCTGGCGCTGCGCCGGAGTAGACTCTTTCTCTTCCGTTTTGGCGGAGCTTTCTTTGCCGCCGCTGTTGCCTTCTTTCAGGCGACCCAGCGCCTGACGAGAAGTTACGGTGGCACCTTCGTCTTCCAGAATCGCTTCCAGCACGCCGTCGGCGGAAGCAGGCACTTCCAGCACCACTTTGTCGGTTTCGATTTCTACCAGCACTTCGTCACGGCTGACCGCGTCGCCAGGTTTTTTGTGCCAGGTCGCTACGGTGGCGTCGGCGACGGATTCAGGCAGGTCGGGAACGAGAATATCTACGCTACTCATTATTTTTCCTTTAATTAATTAACGTTCAGCGCGTCATTAACCAGATCTTGCTGCTGCTGCTGGTGAACGGACATATAGCCAACTGCCGGCGAGGCCGAAGCGGGACGACCGGCGTAACGTAATGAAGCACCAAACGGCACTACCTCACGGAAATGATGCTGGCTACAGTACCAGGCACCCTGATTCAGCGGCTCTTCCTGACACCAGACAAAATCATGCACGTGCGCGTACTGCTGGAGTTTTTCCTGCACCGCTTTGTGCGGGAACGGATAGAGCTGTTCAATGCGGACGATAGCCACGTCGGTCTGCTCGTTTTTACGCCGCTTTTCCAGCAGATCGTAATAGACTTTGCCGGAGCAGAGCACCACGCGCTTAACGCCTTTTGGATCGAGATCGTCGACTTCGCCAATCGCCGGCTGGAAGCTGCCGTTAGCCAGCTCTTCCAGCGAAGAGACCGCCAGCGGATGACGCAGCAGCGATTTCGGCGACATCACCACCAGCGGACGACGCATCCCGCGCAGCGCCTGACGACGCAGCATGTGGTAAACCTGCGCCGGCGTGGAAGGCACGCAAACCTGCATGTTCTGCTCGGCGCAGAGTTGCAGATAGCGTTCCAGACGCGCGGAGGAGTGCTCCGGCCCCTGCCCTTCATAGCCGTGCGGCAGCAGCATCACCAGACCGCACATGCGGCCCCATTTCTGCTCGCCGGAGCTGATGAACTGGTCGATAACCACCTGCGCGCCGTTGGCGAAGTCGCCGAACTGCGCTTCCCAGATAGTCAGCGTGCGCGGTTCCGCCGTGGCGTAACCATATTCAAACGCCAGCACCGCTTCTTCAGAGAGCACGGAATCCCAGACGCGGAACGTGCCCTGACCGTTATGGATATGCTGTAACGGCGTATAGGTAGAGCCGTTGGCCTGGTTATGGATCACCGCGTGACGATGGAAGAAGGTGCCGCGGCCCATATCTTCGCCGGACAGACGGCACGGAATGCCTTCGTCTACCAGCGTGGCGTAGGCCAGGTTTTCCGCTGCGCCCCAGTCAAATGGCTTCTCGCCTGCGGCCATCGCGGCGCGGTCGTTGTAGATCTTGGCCACGCGCGACTGCATTTCAATCGCTTCCGGCACGGTGCTGATGCGTTTGGCCAGCGCCTGCAGGCGTTTCAGATCCAGCGTCGCCGGATAGCTTTCGTCCCACTCGTGGTTCAGGTAAGGCGACCAGGTAAAGGAGTGCAGGCTCATCGGACGCCATTCCGGCACCACGCATTCACCGGCATCCAGCGCGTCGCGATAGAGATTGACCATCTCCGTCGCGTCTTCCAGGCTGGCGACCTGTTCCGCTTCCAGACGGTCGGCGTAAAGCTTACGCGGCGTCGGATGCTTTTTGATTTTCTGGTACATCACCGGCTGCGTTGCGCTTGGCTCGTCGGCTTCGTTGTGGCCGTGGCGGCGGTAGCAAACCAGATCGATAAAGACGTCGCGCTTGAAGGTGTTACGGAAATCAAGCGCCAGGCGGGTAACAAACGCCACCGCTTCCGGATCGTCAGCGTTGACGTGGAAGATCGGCGCCAGCACCATTTTACCGATGTCGGTACAGTACTGCGTGGAGCGCGCATCCTGCGGATTAGACGTGGTGAAACCAATCTGGTTGTTGATCACGATGCGCACGGTGCCGCCAACTTCATAGCCGCGTGCCTGCGACATGTTCAGGGTTTCCTGCACCACGCCCTGGCCGGTAACGGCCGCGTCGCCGTGGATGGTGATCGGCAGCACTTTGCTGCTGCGCGGCTCGTCCAGACGATCCAGACGGGCGCGAACCGATCCCATGACTACCGGGCTGACGATTTCCAGGTGCGACGGGTTAAACGCCAGCGCCAGATGCACCATGCCGCCTTCGGTTTCCACGTCGGACGAGAAGCCCATATGGTATTTCACGTCGCCGGTGCCGAGATGCTCTTTATGCTTGCCGGAGAACTCGTCGAACAGGTCCTGCGGCTTTTTGCCCAACACGTTGATCAGCACGTTCAGACGACCACGGTGCGCCATACCCAGCACCACTTCGCGCGTGCCGCTTTTGCCCGCGTGACGGATCATCTCGTTCAGCATCGGCACCAGCGCATCGCCGCCTTCCAGCGAGAAGCGTTTCGCGCCGGGGAATTTCGCGCCCAGATAGCGCTCCAGCCCTTCCGCAGCGGTCAGCTGTTTCAGAAAGCCTTTTTTCTCATCCGTAGAGAAAGAGGCCTGGCCCGCCACCGATTCAATGCGCTGCTGGATCCAGCGTTTCTCTTCGGTGTTGGTGATATGCATATATTCCGCGCCGATCGAGCCGCAGTAGGTTTGCTGCAGCAGGCTGAACAGATCGGCCAGCTTCATCGTATCTTTGCCGAAGGCGAAGGAACCTACGTTAAAGGTTTCCTGGAAATCGGCCTCGGTCAGATCGTGAAACGCGGGATCCAGATCCGGCACCGGCTCCTGTTTCCACAGGCCCAGCGGATCGAGATTGGCCTGCTGATGGCCACGGAAGCGGAAGGCGTTAATCAGCTGGAGCACCTTCACCTGCTTGGCGTTGGTGTCGGGATCGCTGACGGAAGAGGTATAGCGAGAGGCATCTTTCGCCAGACGCTTGAAATATTCGCGAGTGGTGGAGTGGAATTGCTCTGGCCTGACTCCGTGACCCGGAAGCTGCTGAAACAGCGTTTTCCAGGCCGCATCGACAGAGTCAGGATCGGTCAGATAGTCCTCATAGAGCTGCTCTATATAGGTCTGATTCGCGCCGGCCAGCCAGGAGGAGTCCAGCCAGGGTTTCATCGCGCTGTTCTGCATTGTGATCCCTTAAAGCATTACGCTTTTTTGTTGCCGTGATTATGTAACGGAACAGCTAAGCCCCGCGCCGCGTCAGCGGCTTGCCCTCGGCCGTGTTCCGCTTAAGCAAAACCCGGCCTGATAAAACGACCGGGAGCCAGGCTCCCGGACGGTCTGCGCTTAAGCGCTTCGCGCCAGCAGCATCGACTTGATATGGCCGATGGCGCGCGTCGGGTTCAGCCCTTTCGGACAAACGCTGACGCAGTTCATAATGCTGTGGCAGCGGAATACGCTGAACGCATCGTTAAGGTCATCCAGGCGTGCACCGGTTTCCGTATCGCGACTGTCGATCAGGAAACGGTAGGCCGCCAGCAGCCCCGCCGGCCCGATAAACTTGTCCGGGTTCCACCAGAACGACGGGCAGGAAGTGGAACAGCACGCACAAAGAATACATTCGTACAGGCCGTCCAGTTTTTCCCGCTGTTCCGGCTGCTGCAGGTGCTCGCGAGCCGGTGGATTTTGCCCATTATTCAACAGGTAAGGCTTAATTTTCTCATATTGAGTGTAGAACTGGCCCATGTCTACTACCAAATCGCGGATGACCGGCAATCCAGGCAGGGGACGGATCACAATTTTACGTTTTCCCGCGCCGAGCGCGGAAACCGGCGTAATGCAGGCCAGGCCGTTCTTACCGTTCATATTGATGCCGTCGGAGCCGCAGACGCCTTCGCGGCAGGAGCGACGGAAAGCCAGCGTCGGATCTTTCTCTTTCAGACGGATTAGCGCATCCAGCAGCATCATATCGCGCCCTTCTTCCGACTCCAGGCTGTAGTCCTGCATCCGCGGCGCGTCATCGACGTCCGGGTTATAACGATAAACTGAAAATTCGATTCTCATCATATGCTCCGCGAACTAGTAGGTACGGGCTTTCGGCGGGAAAGCCGCGCGCAGTTTCGGCTCCATGTTCACCTCACGGCGAGTCATGCTTTCGCTCTGCGGCAGATAGACGCTGTGGCACAGCCAGTTTGCGTCGTCACGTTCCGGGTAATCGAAGCGGCTGTGCGCGCCACGGCTTTCCGTACGGTAGTTGGCGGCAACCGCGGTGGCGTAAGCCGTTTCCATCAGGTTATCCAGCTCCAGACACTCAATACGCTGGGTATTGAAGTCAGGCGAACGGTCGTCCAGACGGGCGCTTTTCAGCCGCTCGCGCAGGACTTTCAGCTCTTCCAGACCTTTTGCCATCGCGTCGCCTTCGCGGAATACCGAGAAGTTGTTCTGCATGCAGGTTTGCAGCGCTTTACGCAGCTCGGCAGGATCTTCGCCGGTTTCGTTATTGTTCCAGCGGTTCAGGCGCGCCAGCGAGGCGTCGATCTCTTCGTCGGTAGCGTCCAGCAGCTCGCCCTGCTCCAGCATCGACTGCTGTAAATGCAGGCCAGCCGCGCGGCCAAATACCACCAGGTCCAGCAGCGAGTTGCCGCCGAGACGGTTAGAGCCGTGTACGGATACGCAGGCGATTTCGCCTACGGCAAACAGACCCGGCACCACGACGTCTTCGCCCTGCTCGTTCAGCGTTATCGCCTGGCCGGTCACTTTGGTCGGAATGCCGCCCATCATATAGTGGCAGGTCGGGATAACCGGGATAGGCTCTTTGACCGGATCGACGTGGGCAAAGGTGCGGGAAAGCTCCAGGATACCCGGCAGACGCGCTTCCAGCACATCTTTACCCAGATGATCGAGCTTCAGCTTGATATGCGGGCCCCACGGGCCTTCGCAGCCGCGGCCTTCGCGGATTTCGATCATCATCGAGCGGGCAACCACGTCGCGTCCGGCCAGATCTTTGGCGTTAGGCGCGTAGCGTTCCATAAAGCGCTCGCCGTGCTTGTTCAGCAGGTAGCCGCCTTCGCCGCGACAGCCTTCCGTCACCAGCACGCCCGCGCCAGCAATGCCGGTCGGGTGGAACTGCCACATTTCCATATCCTGCACCGGCACGCCGGCGCGCAGCGCCATGCCCACGCCGTCACCGGTATTGATGTGTGCGTTGGTGGTGGACTGATAGATACGGCCTGCGCCGCCGGTCGCCAGCACGGTGGCTTTTGCTTTAAAGTAGACGACTTCGCCATCTTCGATATTCAGTGCGGTACAGCCGACCACCGCGCCGTCGGCGTTTTTCACCAGATCCAGCGCATACCACTCGGAGAAGATGGTGGTCTTGTTTTTCAGGTTCTGCTGATAGAGCGTATGCAGCAGCGCGTGGCCGGTACGGTCAGCCGCTGCCGCGGTACGTGCCGCCTGCTCGCCGCCGAAATTTTTCGACTGGCCGCCGAACGGACGCTGATAGATACGGCCATCGTCCAGACGGGAGAACGGCAGGCCCATATGCTCCAGCTCCAGAATCGCTTCCGGGCCGGTTTTGCACATATATTCAATGGCGTCCTGGTCACCGATATAGTCGGAACCTTTCACCGTGTCGTACATATGCCATTCCCAGTTGTCTTCATGACTGTTGCCCAGCGCGACGGTAATACCGCCCTGCGCGGACACGGTGTGGGAACGGGTCGGGAATACTTTAGATAACAGGGCACAGGTCTGGCCCGATTGGGAAATTTGCAGTGCGGCACGCATACCTGCACCACCTGCGCCGACTACGACGGCATCAAATTCTCTGACTGGCAACTTCATTTTTTACACACCCCACACAACGACGGTTCCATAAATCGCATAGACAAACAGCACTACCACAATCGCCATCTGCAACAGCAGACGCGTCGCCAGATGTTTGATGTAGTCTGTCAGCACCTGCCACATCCCTATCCAGCCATGCATCAGAATGGAGAACAGCGTCAGCAGCGTGAACACTTTCGTTACGGAGGAGGCAAAAAAACCGCGCCAGATGTCGTAAGTCAGCGTGTCCGTCATTACGATAAAGCCGAGGATGTAAAGGATGTAGAGCGTCATCACAATAGATGTGGCGCGCACCAGCAGCCAGTCGTGAACGCCGTTGCGTCCTAATGCGGAAGCGTTGCTTAACATACGAGGACTCCAGCCAGAATTGAAAGCACGACGGTGATACCAAAGCAGATTTGCGCCGAACGCGTTCCCACCACCTGCGTCTCTGCCAGGTAGCCAAAATCCATTAACATATGACGTATCCCGCCGACGGTATGGTACGCCAGCGCGGTGAGAATGCCCCACATGATGAATTTAACGAAGAAGCTTTGCATAACGGCAGACGCCTGCAAAAAGCCTTCGGGCGACGACAGCGACAGGCCCAATAACCAAAGCAGTATGCCCAAGGCAACAAACGTAATGACGCCGGACACGCGGTGGAGAATGGACGCGATTGCGGTAACGGGAAACCGGATCGTTGAGAGATCCAGGTTGACAGGTCTTTGTTTTTTCACGGTTTTGCCCACAGAGCCTTTCTTATTTTGCTTCCTCCGGTCCTGAAGGTGACAGCCAAATACATAAGCATTCGGACTGTGAACCGGCACCAAAACAGCAACATCCAGTGTTAATTGTGGCGCTAAAACGCTGGGTGGCTCCTGGTGTCAGGTATTCCGGAGACCTGGCGGCAGTATAGGTCGATCACAATCTCATTACAATTCCCCTACAAACATCTTGGTGAAAAATAGATGGAACAGTGATCTCACTCACGTTTTTCACAAATTGTACAAATTTAATTATCTGATTTGACAAAACTTCAACATTTTTGTTACAAACTGAGCGCGAAAAGTTCTATGATGCACAAAAGTTATGGGGATACACTTTCCCCTAAGCACAAGTTATGTAACATTGGTGAGCTAAACTTATTAAGCATCAGGTTAACAAGTTACGACCATACCGAATCTTTAACAACTGCTAAACAAAGCCTGATTGTGCCCTTCCGGCCCATAGGCGCCGTCACTCTGTACCCTGCACGTAATAAGATGCCACAGAGTTGATACTGCTTACCCGCAGCGGTGGACATAACGGCGTTTCAGATGTCATAGATTCATCGACAAGGCGCTAAGGAGACTTAAATGGCTGATAAAAAAGCAACGCTTAACCTGCCCGGCGAAGACGCTATCGAACTCGACGTACTGAGCGGCACGCTAGGCCAGGAAGAGATCGATGTCCGTAGCCTCGGTTCTAAAGGTTATTTCACTTTTGACCCGGGCTTTACCTCCACCGCCTCTTGCGAATCCAAAATTACCTATATCGACGGCGACGAAGGCGTTCTGCTGCACCGTGGATACCCTATCGACCAGCTGGCGCTGCACTCTAACTACCTGGAAGTGTGCTATATCCTGCTGAATGGCGAAGCGCCAACCAAAGAGCAGTTTGAAGAGTTCAGCACTATCGTTACCCGCCACACCATGATCCACGAGCAGATCCACCATCTGTTCCGTGGCTTCCGTCGTGATTCCCATCCGATGGCGGTCATGTGCGGCGTAACCGGCGCGCTGGCGGCTTTCTATCACGATGCGATGGACGTGAATATCGAGCGTCACCGCGAAATCGCCGCTTTCCGTCTGCTGTCGAAAATGCCGACCGTGGCCGCCATGTGCTACAAGTATTCCATCGGCCAGCCGTTCGTCTATCCGCGCAACGACCTTTCCTATGCCGGTAACTTCCTGAACATGATGTTCTCTACGCCTTGCGAAGAGTACGTGGTCAACCCGGTGCTGGAACGCGCCATGGATCGTATTCTGATCCTGCACGCGGATCACGAACAGAACGCCTCCACTTCTACCGTGCGTACAGCTGGTTCTTCCGGCGCTAACCCGTTCGCCTGTATCGCTGCGGGCATCGCTTCCCTGTGGGGACCGGCGCACGGCGGCGCCAACGAAGCCTGCCTGCGTATGCTGGAAGAGATCAAAACGGTTGAGCATATCCCGGAATTCCTGCGTCGTGCGAAAGACAAGAACGACTCTTTCCGCCTGATGGGCTTCGGCCATCGCGTGTATAAGAACTACGATCCGCGCGCCACGGTGATGCGTGAAACCTGTCACGAAGTGCTGAAAGAGCTGGGCATGAAGGACGACCTGCTGGAAGTGGCCATGGAGCTGGAGCATATTGCGCTGAACGACCCGTACTTTATCGAGCGCAAACTCTATCCGAACGTCGATTTCTATTCAGGCCTGATCCTGAAAGCGATGGGTATCCCATCCTCTATGTTTACCGTTATCTTCGCCATGGCGCGTACGGTCGGCTGGATCGCCCACTGGAAAGAGATGCACGACGACGGCATTAAAATTGCCCGTCCGCGTCAGCTTTACACCGGCTACGATCAGCGCGATTTTAACTCGTTGACCAAATAAGGCTAACGTTGCTATGAGAAGCGCCGCAATGCGGCGCTTTTTTTATGTCTGACAGCCCGGACACCAGTAAAAAGGCCGTGAAGAGAGCGAGGTTTTCTCAATGATGCCACCGCAGCGCTCGCACGGTTTGCCCGCCCGATGAAAAACTTTAAAGCTGAACAGCGCGCCATGATGCTTGTTTTCTTTTGCCACGCCACGCGTCTGGTAAGAAAGCCGGGGGATGGCCAGCAGCGCTTCCGCCAGCGTGTCCAGCTGCGCCTCGTCTAAATCCTGTGCCTTATGCTGCGGCGCCAGACCGGCGTGCCAGAGGATCTCTACCCGCAGATAGTTGCCTAAACCCGCCAGGAAAGCCTGATCCAGCAGCAGGCCGCTGAACTGGCGCCGCCGGAAGCGCGGTGACAGCAGGCGCGCCTTGACCTCTTCCACCGTCAGCGTCATATCCAGCACGTCCGGGCCGACGCGCAGCAAAAAAGGATGGGCGGCCAGCGTATCCTGCGTCAGCAGTTCAATATCAGAGGCGCTATACAGCAGCAGCGTTTTATCTTCTGCCGCCAGCTTCACGCGCAGCACCCGATTGCTTTGCGGCTCGGTGCCGCTTTTAATCACGCGCCAGACGCCGTAAAGCTGGTTATGGCTGTAGAGGATCAATCCGTTGGAGAAATGCGTCAGTATCGCTTTGCCGCGCGTTTCGATCGCCTCTACCCTTTCGCCAATCAGCGAGGATTCGTAGGTTTTCAGTTGGGGAAAAGCAAACCAGACGTCGGTCAGCGTTTTACCCTTGATGGCTTTTTCCAGCTTGTCCGCCGCGCGGCGGATCTCAGGCCCTTCCGGCATGGTGCCTCCTTGTTATTGTGTGGCGCCGCCTTCCAGCTTTTTGTCCTCTTCCACGGTCAGCGCGATGCTCAGCGCCATCTCCAGCGCCAGCACCACCGTCTGAAGCGGCATACTGGCCGCGCCCGGATGCCTTACCGCCTGCTGCGGCAAATACGGCACGTGGATAAACCCACCGCGACCGCCCTGCTGCGCCTGGCGATGCAGCAAACCGTAAAGCACATGATTGCAAACGAAAGTCCCGGCCGTTTGGGATACCGCCGCGGGGATATCCGCCTCGCGGATACCTTCGACGATCGCCTTAATCGGCAGCGTGGCGAAATAAGCGGCCGGGCCGTCCGCAACGATGCGTTCATCAATCGGCTGTCTGCCCGCATTATCGGGAATGCGCGCGTCGTCAATATTAATTGCCACGCGCTCGACCGTGATATTGGGCCGCCCGTTCGCCTGGCCGACCACGATCACCAGCTCCGGCTCCAGCTCATCCATCGCGTCGTTTAATACCTGAAGCGATTCACCAAATACGCAAGGCAGCTGTTTCGCCACCACGTGCGCGCCGCAGATCATTCTTTCATGCAGCTGGCTGACCGCTTCCCAGGAGGCGTTGACCAGCTCGCCCTCGAATGGCTCAAACGCCGCCATTAATACTGTTTTCATTGCCGCCTCACCGAAACATCAGAAACCAGAGAAGAAAAATATTGGTTATTAACAATAGCACGCCGGTCGGTATCTGAGCCTTGATCACCGCATTACGATCGGGCAGCTCCAACAGCCGGGCGGGTACGATATTGAAGTTGGCGGCCATTGGCGTCATCAGCGAGCCGCAATAGCCGGAGAACATGCCGATCGCCGCCATCACGGCCGGGTTGCCGTGGTGCTGCAAGACCAGGATCGGGATGCCGATACCGGCAGTGACGATAGGGAAAGCCGCAAAGGCGTTGCCCATAATCATGGTCAGCAGCGCCATGCCTGTAGCGTAGGCCGCTACGGCGATAAAACGGTTGTCCACGGCAAGGTAAGTTTCCGTCAGATGCGCAATCGCCGTGCCCACCCCGGCGGTAGTAAACAGCAGGCCCAGCGTGGCGAGGATCTGCGGCAGAATAAAGGCCCAGCCGATAGCATCAAGCAGGCGGCGCGCTTCCTGTACGGACTGCGCGGGCGCTTCATGCGTCATTTTCAGCGCGATCAGCCAGCCCACCACGCAGCCAACCATCATAGAGAAAAGCGTGACCAGCGTGGCCTGATTGCCTTCCCCAAACAGCGCCACCCGTGCGCCCGGCAAATTATTAAACAGCAGCACGCCGACAACCGTAACCACCGGGATGGCCAGCGCAGGCAGAAACAGCCGGTTGCGCAGGCGTTTGGCGCTCGCCTCGCGCTCCTGATGGCTGCGCTGATGGTAGGAGCCCAGCTTTACGCCGCCCAGACCGGCAATCAGCGCCATAATCACCACCACCACGCCGATAGCAATATGGAGCGAACGCGCTCCGAACCATGCCGATGCCCCGTCGCTGACCAGAAAAACCAGGCCGTAGAGCGCCCAGAACAGGCCGGTAGTCAGACGACGCGGATTAGCTTTGTCTCGCCAGGACATCACGGCGACCACCAGCAGGATCAAACCCGCCAGCCAGTAAAGATACTGTTGCTGAAACATCAGCGCCCTCCTTTGGCTTTCTGCGCCTGCGCATTCAGCGCGGCAAGCTCTGCCGCCAGGGTTTTATCCAGGCGACGCAGGCGAAAGGCGTGGATCAGAAAAGCGCAAACGGCGGTCGGGATGCCCCAGAGCGCTATCTGTAGCGGATCGGTCTGGATGCCCGCCGACTGCTGCATAAAATTATGCATAAAGATGATGGCGCCAAAAGCGACAAAGATATCCTCGCCGAAAAACAGCCCGACGTTATCGGTCGCCGCCGCCATAGCGCGCAGGCGATGACGCACTTCCGGCGGCAGCTCGCCGTAACGATTTTCGGTAGCGCCTTCCGCCATCGGCGCCAGCAGAGGACGCACCATTTGCGGATGGCCGCCCAGGCTGGTCAGCCCCATCGCCGCCGTCAGCTCACGCACCAGCAGGTAGACAATAAGCAATCTTCCCGCCGTAGCGCTTTTGATCTGCGCAATCCAGGCCTGGGCGCGCTCTTTCAGCCCGTGGCGCTCCAGCAGGCCTATCACCACTAAAGGCAACAGCAGGATCAGCGGCAGGTTGCGGGTATTGAGAAAGCCAGAGCCCAGTTTTTCCAGAATATCGCCGATCGGCATTTTTGCCGCCAGCCCGGTGATTAAACCGGCGACCAGCACCACCAGCACCGGGTTAAAGCGCAGTAGAAAACCAACCACGATGGCAGCGATGCCGGCCAGCGGCCAGAGATTAACGACAGGATCCATTTATCCTCCTGATAAAGGCTGAAGCTTCCCGCTGCGTGCAGGAGCAATAAGGGAGACGGCCAGGCAAGTGGGCCGTCCGTAGCGATACGTCAGCCGTAGCTGACTGCAATATCTCGTGCGGCGAAAGCCTCACGGAGCTGGCGGGCAAAGGCCAGCGCATGGGCACCGTCGCCGTGCAGGCATACGGTTTCCGCATTGACGCTGACCCATTCGCCGCTGACGGCCCGCACTTTCGCCCGCTGCACCATCGCGAGCGTTTGTGCAATAGCCTGCTCGTCGCTCTCTATCAGCGCGCCGGGCTGCGAGCGAGGCACCAGCGAACCGTCCGCCTGGTAGCCGCGATCGGCAAAAACCTCCTCTCTGGTGGTCAGGCCCGCTGATTTAGCGGCGCGAACAGATTCGCTGCCCGCCAACCCCACCAGGATCAGGTGCGGATCGGCAGCCCTGACCGCCTGCGCGATAGCTTCCGCCAGCGAGGCGTCCTCAGCGGCCTGGTTGTAAAGCATCCCGTGCGGCTTCACATGCGTCACCTTGCCGCCTTCGCTGCGGGCAATAGCCTGGAGCGCGCCAATCTGATAAAGCGTCTGCGCATAAATCGTTTCAGCAGGCAGTGCCATACGCGTGCGGCCAAAGTTTTCGCGATCGGGAAAGCCGGGATGCGCCCCAATCGCCACGCCATACTCCAGCGCCCAGCGCACGCACTGCCGCATGGTTTCCGCGTCGCCCGCGTGAAAACCACAGGCGATATTGGCCGAGGAAACCAGCTGTAATAAGGCGCGATCGTTGCCGCAGCCCTCACCCAAATCGGCGTTTAAATCAATTTTCATGCGCTAATCCCCATGCCATTTGTTCCAGTACCCGATCGCGCTCGCGCTTCGCCTGCAGCGCTTCTTCCAGTGTGCAGTGCACAAAATGGATCGGCTCGCCCAGACGGATCTGCGCCAGATGATAGAGATCGGCTTCAATCACGCAGGCGATACGCGGGTAGCCGCCGGTGGTTTGCGCATCCGCCATCAGCACAATCGGCTGGCCGTTAGGCGGCACCTGCACCACGCCGGGGATCAGCCCGTGCGACAGCATATCGCGCCCGGCTTCGCGCACCAGCGCGCGACCCTGTAAGCGATAGCCCATACGGTTGCTCTGCGGGCTGAGCTGCCAGCCCGTCCGCCAGAACAGCTCCCGGCTTTCGCGGCTGAATTCGTGGTATTCCGGGCCGGCCATCGCGCGAACGCGGTTGCCAAACAGCAGCTGGCGCACGCCCGCCGGTTTGCTGAATGTGCGCGCGGGTTCGCCCAGCGGCAGCCTGTCGCCGTCTTCAATCTGCCGTCCCGCAAAGCCGCCCAGGCCCGTTTTCAAATCGGTGCTGCAGGAACCGAGCACGGGCACGGCGGCAAAACCGCCAGCCAGCGCCAGGTAGCTGCGCATCCCGCGCTGCGGCATTTTCAACGTCAGGCGCGATCCTTTGCGTACGGCGAGGCGCCAGCCCGTCCACACCGGTTTGCCGTCCAGCTCGGCGCTACAGCCCGCGCCCGTCAGCGCCATCCAGCCGTCCCGGGTAAACTCCGCGCAGAACTGGCCGAGCGTAATTTCCAGCACCGGGCTGTTCTGCTCATTGCCGACCAGCAGGTTGGCCGTCGCCATTGCCGGATAGTCCAGCGCGCCGCCGCTGCTGACGCCGAACTGACGCCAGCCGATACGGCCTGCGTCCTGTAAGGTGGTACTCATGCCAGCCCGAATAATATTCAGCACAGGCCCTCCTTTTGCGGAATAAAGCGTACCTGGTCGCCGGGACGTAAAAGCGTCGGCGGCTGCTGTTCAGGCGTAAACAGAGCGATACTCGTCTGGCCAATTAGCTGCCAGCCGCCCGGCGCGGCAAGCGGATAAACGCCCGTCTGGCTACCGCCGATGCCCACGGATCCGGCCGGCACCTTCAGGCGCGGCTCCGCCCGCCGGGGCGTATGCAGCCGCTCGTCCAGGCCCGCCAGGTAAGGGAAACCGGGCTGGAAGCCGATAAAATAAACGGTATAGCGCCCCGCCGCGTGGGCTTCCACCACCTGCTGCGGCGTCAGTCCGCTTTGACGCGCCACCTCGTCCAGATCCGGCCCTGCTGCGCCGCCGTAGATAACGGGAATGGCGATATCCCGCGTTTCCAGCACCAGCGCTTCGCTTGTTTCCCACCAGCCCTGGAGCCACTCGATGGCGTCCAGCGCGTGCTGTTGCGGGTTGCTTAAAATCACCGTGATATTGTTCATGCCGGGAATGACTTCCGTGACTTCCGGCCGGCCGGTCAGACGCGCTGACAGGCCCCAGATACGCTGCTGGCTGCTGAGAGAGACAGGGGGTTCCAGCTCAAGCACTACCGCGCGCTCACCTGAAAGGTAACAACGTGCTCGTTGCAAAACACTCTCCCGGCCCGTTGATAAGGCCACCGTTTTCCAGAAAGAAGAAATAGTTATGCGGAAATGTCAGAGAAGTGTCAATAATCGATTAGCCAGGCGCGACACAGTGGCTACTATTACGGTTTCTGCATAAAGGAGGTAGCGATGAGCACGACATTCAAAATTCATTACGAACATCAGGCCGAAGGCCATCTGCATTCCGAAGAAGTGCTGTTGGAAAGCGAGGGCGAACCGACAGAGGCAGCCGTACAGGACGCGGTGCGCCAGGATATTGCGAAGCATCACGGCGCGGCAGAGTTTACGGTGATCTCAGTCGCACCCTACCCTTAATCGAACGTTGAGGTTAACAGGCGGCCACCGGCACCGCCTGTCTGCTGTCAGGCGGGGTTGTCGATATCGATAAAGGTGACGTCCAGGCCATGCTGTGCCGCCAGCCATTCACCCAGCGCCTTGATACCGCCGCGCTCGGTAGCATGATGTCCGGCCGCAAAAAAGTGCAGGCCCTGCTCGCGCGCGCTGTGAATGGTTTGCTCGGAAACCTCGCCGGAGATAAACGCGTCCACGCCGAACGCCGCTGCCGCGTCGATAAAACCCTGGCCGCCGCCGGAGCACCACGCCACTTTACGGATCAGCGCAGGCGCATTATCGCCGCAGTGCAGCGGGTCGCGATGCAGGGTCTGGCCAATGCGTGCGGCAAGCTGCTCGCCCGTCAGCGGCTCCTGCAGCTCGCCCCAGAACACCAGCGGCATCACTTCGCCTTTGACCTCAATCCCAAACAGTTTCGCCAGCTGCGCGTTATTGCCCAGCTCGGGATGCGCGTCCAGCGGCAGATGCCAGCCGTAAAGGTTAATATCGTTCGCCAGCAGCGTTTTCAGCCGGTTGCGCTTCATGCCCTTAATCACCGGCGCTTCGCTTTTCCAGAAATAGCCGTGATGCACCAGCACCGCGTCCGCCTGTAAACGTACGGCCTCATCCAGTAGCGCCTGACAGGCGGTCACGCCGGTAACGATTTTCTGTACCTGCTCGCGCCCTTCTACCTGAAGACCGTTCGGCGCATAGTCGCTGAAGCTCGCGGTATTCAGCTGCTGGTTAACGATGTTTTCTAATTCACTGTTTTGCATAGGGCGTACACTCTTTTGCCGTTCTCAATGCGGCTACTTTAGCAGAGGGCGGCAAAACGCGCGGCTATTTCCTTGCCGCCTCGTAGGCCGCCAGCGCACGTTTGCGGGCCTCTTTGTGGTCAACGATGGGGTGAGGATAATCGAGCTGAACGCCGTTTTTCCGCGCCCATTCATGCGGCTGGTGAATATGCTGAACGGGCACCGCCTTCAGTTCCGGTAGCCATTGCCGAATGAATTCGCCTTTTTTATCAAAACGTTCGCCCTGCGTAGTAGGATTGAAGATGCGAAAGTAAGGCGCCGCGTCGTTGCCGCTGGAAGCGGCCCACTGCCAGCCGCCATTGTTCGCCGCCAGATCGCCATCGATCAGCTGCGACATAAAATAGCGTTCGCCGATCCGCCAGTCGATCAGCAGATCTTTAATCAGGAAGCTGGCGGTAATCATCCGCAGGCGATTGTGCATCCAGCCAAGACTGTTCAGCTGCCGCATAGCGGCATCCACTATCGGATAACCGGTTTTGCCCTGCTGCCAGGCGGCCAGCTGGTCATCATTGCGCTGCCATTGCACCTTTTTTGTCCAGCTGATAAAGGGCTGATGTTTGCAGAGCGCGGGCCAGGCGACAATCAGGTGCCGGTAGAACTCGCGCCAGATAAGCTCGTTAAACCAGCTGAATATTTTGTCGTTTTCTAACGCGTCGGGATGCTCGCGCAGCAGGCGATGCAGGCACTGGCGCGGCGACAGCACCCCGGTAACCAGATAAACGGACAGGCGGCTTGTGCCGTCAATGGCCGGCGTGTCTCGCCTGGCCGCATACTCCGCGACCGGCTGCTGACAGAACTCGCGCAGACGTTGGATAGCCGTTTTCTCCCCTACGGGAAAAAGGTCGGTATTAAAATCTTCCTGCGGATAATCAAATGGTTCCAGAGCGGGTAGTTTTTCCAGCGGCGCCTGAGCGCGCGGTTTGGGCGCGGGCGCGCATTCCGGCATCCCTTCATGCAGTCGGCGAACAAAAGCTTTGCTGAATGGCGTAAAGACTTTAAACATTTCCCGATTGCCTGTCAGCACGCTGCCGGGCGGCAGCAGACCGTCATCGAAGCCCTGCACAACTATATCCAGCTCGCTCAGTTCGCGTTCCGCTTGCGCATCGCGCTGGCGCTCGTCGACTTCGTGCTGATAGTTATAAAACAGGCTGTCGACATGATGCTCACGGCAGAAATCTTTCAGCGCTTCAACGGAGGCGGAAAAATCATCGCGCTGTAAATAGTGCAGCGGGATGCCTTTTTCTGCCAAAGCGCCCTGGACATCGTGCAGGCTTTGATAAATAAAAGCGGCCTGCTTCGGTGACATATCATGCGATTGCCACTGTTTTGGCGTGGCAATATAGAGGACGAGCACTTCTGCATTGACCTCGCTGCAGGCTGCATAAAGCGCGTAATTATCGTGGATGCGCAGATCGTTGCGCATCCAGACCAGATGGGTGGCCATAGCTTTCCCTGTAATTAATGGCCGTAACGCAGGCGAAGCGCTTCCGGATAAGGCTCAAAATAGCGTTGCTGGGTAAGGTAAGGATCGGGATATTCCGACATATAGTGTTTGAGCAGCGTCATCGGTGCCAGCAGCGGTTGTAAGCCCTGACGATAGTGATCGATCAGCGAGGTCAGCTCCTCGCGCTGTTTGGCGTTCAGCTGCGGTCGGAAATAGCCCTGTACGTGCATCATCACATTAGTGTGGTTGCCGCGCGTGGCTTTATGCTTCAGCAGATCCATCAGGCGCTGACGATACTCAAAAGCAAAGGCTTCCAGTGAAGGCCACTGCTCAATAGCCGCCACAAAGCGACCAATCTCGCGATATTCCGGCTGTGAATGCGCCAGCAGCGTTAGCTTATAGCGGCTGTGAAAGGCAATAAGCTTGCCGCGCGTCAGGCCGCTGCGCCACAGCTGGTTAAATTCATGCAGCGTGTAAATGCGCTCAACAAAGTTCTCGCGCAGCACGGGATCGTGCAGCCTGCCGTCTTCTTCGACCGGCAGCCACGGCATTTGCTTCATCAGTTCACGCGTAAAGATGCCAACGCCTTCTTTACGGTTGTTGTTATTTTCTGGCTGGTAGACGCGCACCCGCTCCATGCCGCAGCTGGGCGATTTGGCGCAGACGATGTAGCCGCAAAGGTGATGCAGGCTGGCGATTTTTTTCTCGGAAAAGCTTTGCATTTCCTGGGTCAGCGGATCGCCTTTCCCGTTGCTGAAGCAAAGCTCAACGCTATTTTCGGCCGTTTCGGTCAGGCGCAGGGCCGGACGCGGCGTGGGCAGACCAATCGCCATTTCCGGGCAAACCGGTTCATAACGCATAAAAGGCGCCAGATCTTCGGCGGCAAAGGCGCAACGTTTGTGGCCGCCATCAAAGCGGACACTGTCGCCAAGCAGGCAGGCGCTGATGCCTACCGGAATTTTCTCACTCATACCTTTCTCCCCTTCGCTACTTTCATCATTAAGTGTAGCGGTTAAATCTGTACAAGACAAAATAAGTTGTACAACTTTATGGAAAGAATTGCTACCGGTGATTTATCGAAAAAAGGCTGGCCCACGAAAAACCTTACGGAACAAGGCAAAGCGGCAGGAAGAAAAGAAAAATGCCCCTAAAACGGGGCATTAACAGCGGTCTGAGGGCGGTGGAAAGATAAGAAGCATGCCCCGAAACCGGAGCATTAAGTAAAATCTAAAGCAAGAGGATAAAGCGGCGTTAAAGCGTGCGGGCGCGATTAATAAAAATCGGCAGCGGCCCTTTCCGCCTGCGCCAGCCACACGGGCTGCGTACTGGTTTTGCACCAGCAGCGATGCAGGTAGCTGTAAAAGCGCGAGCGGTCGCGATAAAAAAGCATAAAAGGCAACGCGACAACACCGACCGCAAGCGTTGCCAGCCGACGCAGTAGAAGATGAGGTAGCGAGTATTGATGATAGAGATTCATACGCCCTCCGGAAAAGTAAAAGCCTGGCTAAAATAATACCGATCTGGCGATATATTTACCACTCATCCGACCAGATTAAATTAAAAATTATCCGGGCAAAGGCAATAAGTTAAATTAAAGTTAATTTAAATTAAATAAATAACAACTGCGTTACATTGCATCTGTTTAAATATGGCCATAACCACCGCCCCGCGCCGTTGCAGCAAGCCTGTAGCCGCATGGCCACTGCCTGAAGGGGTTTAAGCAGTTTTGTACAGGGTAAATGCATTATTGTTCAACTGTTTAAGCTTGATGCTGTTTTATCACTGCGCCCTGTTTGTTGCAGCCACTCCCGGAACAGACGGCTTGGGTATACGAATAAGGGAAGTTCACAGCTTTAAAATCGGCTGAATTATTCGGGACATGCTGAAACAGGCAAAATTGGAATATAAAAAAGGCGCTAATAAATTAGCGCCTTTTATTTTCAGCCCTGATATCAGGCGTTTTTCAGTACTTCGCTAACAATTTCTACCGCTTCTTTTTCAATCTTCTCGCGGTGCTCGGCACCCAGGAAGCTTTCGCAATAGATTTTGTAGGCGTCTTCCGTACCGGACGGACGCGCTGCGAACCAGCCGTTCTCGGTCATCACCTTCAGGCCACCGATTGATGCGCCGTTGCCTGGCGCCGCCGTCAGGCGAGCGGTGATAGGATCGCCCGCCAGCGTATCGGCGCTGACCATTTCCGGCGACAGCTTCGACAGCGCCGCTTTTTGCGCGGAGGTCGCAGAAGCCTGCAGACGGTTATAGCTTGGTGCGCCAAAGCGCTCCGCCAGCTCGTTATAGTGCTGCTGCGGATTTTTACCGGTCACAGCGGTGATCTCGGCGGCCAGCAGGCACATGATGATACCGTCTTTGTCCGTTGACCAAGGCGTACCGTCAAAACGCAGGAAGGAAGCGCCCGCGCTCTCTTCGCCGCCGAAGCCGAAACTGCCGTCGAACAGGCCGTCAACGAACCATTTGAACCCTACCGGCACTTCCACCAGCTTACGGCCGATGTCGTTGACCACGCGGTCGATCATCGCGCTGGAGACCAGCGTTTTGCCGACGGCAACCTCTTTGCCCCACTGCGGACGGTGCTGGAACAGATAGTTAATAGCAACGGCCAGGTAATGGTTAGGGTTCATCAGGCCCGCAGGCGTAACGATGCCGTGGCGGTCATAGTCCGGGTCGTTGGCAAACGCCAGATCGAACTTATCACGCAGCGCCAGCAGGCCCGCCATCGCGCTTTCGGATGAGCAGTCCATACGGATCACGCCGTCTTTATCCAGGTGCATAAAGCGGAACGTCTGGTCGACCGAATCGTTAACGATAGTCAGATCCAGATTGTAATATTCCGCGATACGCTGCCAGTAGGCGATGCCGGAGCCGCCAAGCGGATCGACGCCGATTTTCAGGCCCGCTTTCTGAATAGCCGGAATATCGATGATCTGCGCCAGACCTTCGATATAAGGCTGGATCAGATCTTTTTCCTGCAGATGGCCGCTTGCCCAGGCTTCGTCCAGCGCCATGCGCTTAACATCTTTCAGGCCGTCTTTAATCAGCTGGTTAGCGCGATCTTCCACCACTTTAGTGACGTTAGTATCGGCCGGGCCACCGTTTGGCGGATTGTATTTGATGCCGCCATCTTCCGGCGGGTTGTGCGAAGGCGTGATAACGATGCCGTCAGCCTGCGCGCCGCCCGCCTTGTTATGCTCAAGGATAGCGTTAGAGATGGCAGGCGTCGGCGTGTAGCCGTTGTCCTGCTGTACAATCACATCCACGCCGTTCGCCGCCAGCACTTCCAGTACGGAAATAATCGCCGGTTCGGACAGCGCGTGCGTATCTTTACCCACGTAGCAAGGGCCGGTAACGCCGTTCTTTTTGCGCTCTTCCGCAATCGCCTGCGCGATAGCCAGAATGTGCGTCTCGTTGAAGCTCTGTCGGCCTGCGCTACCGCGATGGCCGGACGTGCCGAATTTCACCGCGTGTTCCGCGTTGCCTGTTTCCGGCTGCAGGACGTAATACTGCGAGGTCAATTGTGCAACGTTAATCAAATCGCTCTGCTGTGCTGGCTGCCCGGCACGGGGGTGACTGGCCATTGGCGCTTCTCCCTGACGCTGTGTTTAGAGTGTGCCGCAAACCTTGTCCGCCAGTTCCGTCGGGAACTGCATGGACGACATGATATGTTCAATCATGCTGCGTTTACGGCCTGTGTTGGTGTTGGTGATCACCCAATACGGCGTGCCGGGAATATGCTGCGGCTTGGTATGGGTGCCGTTCTGTACCAGGGTTTGCTGATTGCCTGCAAAGTAGACGCGCGTACGACCATGCAGTGACTCGGTCGCCGCGGCAAATGCTTTGGGATCCAGATTGTATAAAGTCGACAGGATCAGCATAAAACGGTTTACCGCTTTTTTCTGCTCCGCATACTCGTCCGACAGCAGCAGCTCGCGCACGGCGCGAACGCGATCCTGCGGGCGAGACGTCTCTTTCACCACGGTTTCCTGTACGCTGGCGACAGGCGCGGGCGCAGCCGTAACAGCAGGTGCCTTCGGCGCTGCCTGACCAGCAGAAAATTTCAGCATACGACGTAAAATGTCGGAGGCGCTTTCACCAATATGCTGAGTGTGGCTGGCGATATAACGGTAGAGCTCTTCGTCGACTTCAATAGTTTTCATCTTGATCCAGTACGATTATTGCTGATAAGAGCCGGTTAGCGACCTGTTTTACCCAGGCGCGGACGGACCAGCTCTAACACGAGGATTATAAAGTTAAATCCTGCCGGGTTGTAGCGCCAGCCCCAATTGCGGACAAAAGTCGGAATATGCCGTAAAAAGATCGGGTCTGTCGCGGCGGCAGAAAATCGCTGTTTTATGATAACCTAACCCCTCGTTTCCTCCGTAAGAAGTTTGCCATGAAATTGAATTTCCGCCTGCAATCTGAACAAACGACCGTTTCTGACGCGCCCGTGGTGCTTATTCACGGCCTTTTCGGCAACCTGGATAACCTTGGGGTGCTGGCGCGCGACCTGAAAGCGGATCGCCGCATTATTCAGGTGGACGTCCGAAATCATGGCCTTTCGCCGAGGTCGGATGAAATAAGCTATGCCGCAATGGCGCGCGACGTGCTGGAAACGCTGGATGAGCTTGATGCCGACCGGTTTGATATTATAGGCCATTCCATGGGCGGGAAAATCGCCATGACGCTGGCTTCCCTTGCCCCGGAACGCGTCGGGCAGCTGGTGGTTATCGATATTGCGCCGGTGGCCTACCGGGAACGCCATCACGACGCGATTTTCGCCGCGCTGGCCGCCGTCAGCGAAGCGGGCATTACCCGCCGGAGCGAAGCCGCCGCGCTGATGCGTCAGACCATAGAGGAAGAAGGCGTCATTCAGTTTCTGCTTAAATCGTTTCAGGACGGCGAATGGCGTTTCAACGTGCCGGCGCTCTGGCTGCACTACGATCGGATTATCGGCTGGGAAACGCTGCCCGCTTGGCCACATCCCACGCTGTTTATTCGGGGCGAACATTCGCCTTATCTACAGGAAGCGTATCGTGACGCGCTGCTGGCCCAGTTCCCTGCCGCCCGCGCCCACGTGATTACCGGCGCGGGTCACTGGGCGCATGCCGAGAAACCTGATGCCGTTTTGCGCGCCATCCGCCGTTTTTTTGCCCTGTGAAAACAAATGTTTCAGTAAAAGGCTAAATAATTGTCGTCGCGACTTTCGCTGGGGTATGATGGCGCGCTAAAATTTGTCGACGGCACCGGCCGCAAACGCTAACGGCTCAATCCATCAGAACTCCAGCCTTCAGTATCACGATTCTATGGCAAAAGAAAACACGGACCGCACCACGATCGATCTGTTCGCAGACGAGCGTCGACCGGGACGACCCAAAACCAATCCACTGGCACGTGATGAGCAGTTGCGCATTAACAAACGCAACCAGCTTAAGCGTGATAAAGTGCGCGGGCTGAAGCGCGTAGAACTGAAAATGAACAGTGACGCGGTTGACGCCCTGAACCAGCTCGCCGAGCAGCGTAATATGAGCCGCAGCGAACTGATAGAAGAGATGGTCATGGCGCAGTTAGCCAGGCCTGAGCGCTAAAGCACGCGCTACGGTAAAGCACAAAGCGACAAATGCAGGCGGATTAGCCGTTTATCCCCCTGTTGCTGTCTGCTATTATTGCCCTTAACATTTTCAGGCTAGCCGCCGCATATCATTAAGTTTCAAGAGGTTATTAAACTCATGGCAATCGTAGGCATTTTCTTTGGCAGCGATACGGGCAATACGGAAAACATTGCAAAAATGATCCAGAAGCAGCTCGGTAAAGAGGTGGCTGAAGTTCATGATATCGCTAAAAGCAGCAAAGAAGACCTTGAAGCCTTTGATATTTTGCTGCTGGGCATCCCGACCTGGTACTACGGTGAAGCGCAGTGCGACTGGGATGATTTCTTCCCTACGCTGGAAGAGATCGACTTCAACGGCAAGCTGGTCGCGCTGTTTGGCTGCGGCGATCAGGAAGATTACGCGGAATATTTCTGCGACGCGATGGGCACCATTCGCGACATTATCGAGCCTAACGGCGCGGTGATCGTCGGCCACTGGCCGACAGAAGGCTATGATTTCGAGGCCTCTAAAGGCCTGGCGGACGATACCCATTTCCTTGGCCTGGCCATTGATGAAGATCGCCAGCCGGAGCTGACCAACGAACGCGTTGAAAAGTGGGTCAAACAGATTTCTGACGAGCTTCAGCTCCAGGATATTCTCGAAGCGTGATAGCATTGGCCCGCTGTACGAATCCACAGCGGGCCAATGGTTTTTCCTATAGAAGTGATAGATACATATTTGTAACTTTTACCGTCAAAACGGTAGAATAGCACTGCTCCGCCTCCGCTTCTGCGGCGCCGAAAACCAGGCAGAGCGAACTGACAACCCAGCGTAAATGGGTGCTTGCTTTTCCGGACGTAACGACTTCTTATCCTTACATCCCCTGATGGTTTTGCATCTCCGCTGTGGTTTCTTCAAGGCATCGGTTCTATAATGAGACGCTCAGCTTTTGCGTCGACCGATGCTCACGGCTTCTCAGCCACTTAGTGACCAGCAAAGTAACAGGACAATATCCGCATGACTGACAATAACACCGCATTAAAGAAGGCCGGCCTGAAAGTCACGCTTCCTCGACTGAAAATTCTGGAAGTGCTTCAGGAACCAGAGTGCCATCACGTCAGTGCGGAAGATTTGTATAAACGCCTGATCGACATGGGCGAAGAGATTGGCCTGGCGACGGTTTACCGCGTTCTGAACCAGTTTGACGATGCGGGGATCGTGACCCGTCATAACTTCGAAGGCGGCAAGTCCGTGTTTGAACTGACCCAGCAGCAGCATCACGATCACCTGATCTGCCTGGACTGCGGCAAAGTAATCGAATTCAGCGACGAGTCTATTGAATCCCGCCAGCGTGATATTGCGACGAAGCACGGTATCAAACTCAGCAACCACAGCCTCTATCTTTACGGCCACTGCGCCACCGGCGACTGCCGTGAAGACGACACGCTGCACGATAAGTAATCGATTTCAAAAAAAAACCGGCGATCGCTCGCCGGTTTTTTTTTGCCTGCGCCCCGCCTATTTCAGGCTTTCCACGCGGCTGAAGCGCTTGCCGTCGCTACTGACGGCGCGGATCAACACCTCGCCGGAAACCGACGGACGGGCGCTGTCATGATAGCGCTGCCAGCTGTTGCCACCGTCCAGCGAGTAGTCAATAGCCACGCCCGGCAGGGCGATATTGGCTGCCAGCTTGCCCGCGACAAGACGTGCGCCCGGCTGCGGCAGACGATAGTGGATCCCGGCTTTATCCATTTTCGGCAGCTCGCGCTGGCCCAGCAGGTTTGCATAACGCTGCCAGTCCTTATGCAACGCCGCCCGATCGACATGCCGCGTTTCGCCGCCTTTATACTCACGTCCGGCCTGGTAAGTCTGCTCCCAGGCGGCACGATGCCAGCCGCGCTCCGCCACGGCCAGCGCGCGTGGGAAAATCATCCATTCCATCTGCTCGTCGGTACGTACGGTTTCGCTCCAGAGCTGGGCTGAAATCCCATACACGCCCGGCCAGGGCTTATCGGATTTAGCATCAAAGAAGTTACCGTCGCGATCCACCGATGTCTCTGCATTCTGCGGCATATTGTCCGGCGCGAAGCTGAACATTTTGCGCTCGTCGTTGAAGCGGGTGCCCCAGTAATAGCCTCTTTCCAGCGGATTGACCTCATAAGGGAAATCCATATAGAGATAGTCCGGGTTGGAGACGGTGACTTCATAGCCTTTGTTAGCCCAGTCGTTAACGGTGTCAAAGCCGCCCCAGAAAAGCGTGTCCCAGAAATTAACGCCGATGCGCCTGGTCGCAAAGTCTTTAGCGCCCTTCGCATCCTTCAGGCCATCCTGCCACGCCTGCATCTTTTCAATACCGTGCGCGTTTACCCGCTCGCTGACCTTTTTGCCAAAATAGCTGGGCAGATGATCCATATCCGCGACCTTGCCCGATTTCACCAGTGCCTGACAAACCTGCGATTTCGCCCAGGGTTTATCTTCCTTGCTCAAATCGACCCTGCCCTTGCCTGCTTCGGGACTGGCCGCATCGGTATAGCCAACGCCCAGGCGGATGTTTTTCGCCTCGTCGCCGCCAAAGTGCCAGGTGGTTAACGGCGCGCCTGCCGCCTGATGCATCGCCTGAATTTCACTAATCACCTTATCAACAAAACGCATGGAGGAATCCAGGCAGGGATTCAGATAGCTGGTGCGATCGTAAAACTGTACGGAGGTGGTGTTCGAAGTATCGGTTGGATCGACCAGGCGATACTCGTTTGCCTCTTTGGTCTTACCCTCTTTCATCAGCCGGTTGTAGCGGGCTTCCATAGAAATCACCGCCGCCCTGGCATGAGCAGGCATATCGATTTCCGGGATGACTTCGATGCCGCGCGCTTTGGCATAGCGCAGGATAGCAATGTAGTCGTCGCGGGTCAGATAGCCATTGCCCTGCGCGTCGGCGAAAGGCCCGGATCCCAGCTGCGGCAGCAGACAGCGCTGCTCCGTCAGATCGTGGCAGCGTCTGGCACCAATATCAGTCAGCTCCGGCAGGCCGGGGATCTCAATACGCCAGCCTTCATCATCGCTCAGATGAAAATGGAATTTATTGAGTTTAACCGCCGCCATCTGATCCAGCAGGCGCAGCACCGCCTCTTTGCTGTGGAAGTTACGGCCGATATCGAGAAAAATACCGCGATAGGCCATGCGGGGCGCATCGGTGACGTCCAGGGTAGCGATCTTTTGTTCGCCGCTGGCCGGCAGCAGCGACAGGATGGACATCATGCCGTAGTAGATGCCCGCCTCGTCAAAACCTTCTACCTGCGCTTCCTGCGCGCGGACGCTCAGCCTGTAGGCGCCGGAAACCGCCTCGTTGCCCGTGAAAGCGGCGGGTGCAAGCCTGCTTTTAATCACGTAGCCCTGCCCATTTTCTGCCAGACCCAGCAGCGCAAAACGATCCCTTACCGCTTCTGCAGAATCGGCGTTAAGCCCGGTCAGCTCGAATTGCACGCCCCGGCTTAAATCGGCATCTTCTGCATGAAGGGTAGTATGCAGCGGCGTCGGCAGGATCTGTCCGCGCAGCGCTTCGCCAGCGAGCTGCGCCGTATCACTGTTTTTTTCAAAGCGGCTGACAGGCGTCATCAACACGTTGCGATCGTCGGCCGTCCGCTTCCAGTAGTTATCCATTGGCGAGACAAACGAGGTCAGATCTTCCGTATCGGTGCTGGCAATGATTTTAGGCTGGGCGTTTTCAGAAGTAACGTACCAGCGCGGCATCACGTCCGTGATAAACAGCTGCCAGTATTCGTTAACAATGGGAATATCCACCGATTCACCGGCGGCGAAACCCTTGAATTTTTCGGTTGGCTCCAGCCGCGTCAGATCGCCTACCACGTGCACCATGCGGAACTGGTCGTTGTCCACCCGCAGCGTCTGACGAATATTGGGCAGCCAGATAACCCAGTCTTTACTGGTTAGCGCTTCGCCGGGGTTAGTTAAGGTAATCGTTGCCCGATTGCAGGAGGCCCAGTCGGCCCCCAGCGCGGCACAATCAACGCCGTGCAGCGCGGCATGGTTATCGTTAACGGTATACTTTACGCCAAACTGGCTGATTTGATCGACGACGCGTTGATCCGCAACGGCGCTGCCGCTGGCCATCGCCATCATCAGCGCTGTCGCCACCAGTGTTAATCTCACTTTTTTCATCTCTTTCCTCATCCGCTAGTTAAATTTTTTGCCGTTAGCGGAAAAGCGCTTATTCCCCGTCTGATGCGCTTTTGCCGCGGCCGGGTCTGGCAGCATGGGGCATCAGAACACGGTGAAAGGCGCGATCACGGTCAGCCTCACGTCCTTCTCATCCTGGAACATATTGCCGTAGCCGTTGCTGAAGCTCGGGATATCAGAGTGGTTTTTGTAACGGGTATAGTGCAGGTTGACCTGCGTATCTTTGGCGCGACCATGCTGTACCGTGTAGCGCAGATCCATATTCCAGGCGGATTCGCGGCGGCGCATGCTTTGATCGTAAATCGGATCCGTGGACGGACGGGCATCCCAGCCGTAAGCGTAAGAAGTACCTACCGCCCAGCCCGGCATTTGCCAGCCTTTCAGGTCATACATCACTCCTCCATACAGCGCCTTCTGCCCGTTGGCGTTAAAGTCGCTGCGGGAATCCCACCAGACGTCGTTACGTCCGTTGGAGGTCGCCCCTACCGGCGTCATGCGCGCCAGAAAAAAGCCCTGGTTGCCATGGGCTTTTACCATGGTGCCCTCAACGCGAAAATCGAACGGGCCGGTTTTGTAGTTCAGCGTCACGGCCTGTAGCCAGGCCAGGCCATCATAAACATTATTGATATTGTTTACGCCGCCCTGTTCCTTATTACGCGCGCCGTAAAATTGCCAGCTGGTATGCAGATCGTTGCCGGCAACAGGAAACGCCCACGACACTTTGCTAAAATACTGCTCCATATAATTTTCGGCCTGGCCCAGCGCCCCTTCCAGCACCAGTTTGTTTTTAAAATCGTACTTTATGCCGATGGAATGAAGATATTTTATTTCAGTTTTTAAATCGGGTTTACGAAAATTATACATTTTACGATACCAGGGCGCTTTATATTCATCCGTCCACATATAGGAGAGGGAAAGCGCGCCGGCATCGTCAAAATCATAAACCGAGCCGGCTTCAAATCCGCGATAGGTGCCGGGTACAAACCCCCATTGCGGCGCGATTAATGTTTGTCCCTGCGGCTGAATATAACCGGCTCTTAACCAATAATTATCATGCTTCAGCTTAATAGCGGCTTTATAAAAGGAAGCACCGTCGGCGTCGCCATCAAATCTTTCGTCCCAGCGGCTTTTTGCGTTGCTGAAAGCAATTTCATTCGGCGCGGCAGGCCCGGTTCCCGCCAGCTGTAGCGAACCATTCACGCCCAGCTCTATACCAATAAAATCGGCCGCATAGCCTGAAGAGAAATCGAGGCTGCCGTTAAAAGTTGAATGGTGAAGATTTTCTGTGTACTGGCCATACTTATTATGAACCGGATCCATCTCTTTTCTGTCGCGTTGCCGCTGCCAGTAATAAATACCGCCCGTCAGCGTCGAGTCATCAATAAACCCGGCGGCGGAAGCAGCAGGAACATAAAAGTTTCCGGCAAGAGCAGATCCGCAGGCGACAGCCATCGCCAGCGCTTTTCGCGCTAAATTAACAGAGTGCATTGAGAAATCCTTCTCGAAAGAAATATAAACAATAAATAAATAATCGTAAAATATAAAAAAATAACAAACAGTAATTAACCGACTGCGCGCTGATTATATTTACTGGTGAGGCAGCTGGCAATTAATAACAATTATTGTCGTTGTAAACTATGATGCAAAACAGGTTGTATTATATTTGTTTTTTAGCCGTTAAGCAGATTAATATATTATCCAAAAAAAAAGCAGCCTGAAGGCTGCTTTTTTATTAAATTATGACTTATTCACCGCTTTTAGCCCAGGTATCGCGCAGGCCTACCGTGCGGTTAAACACCAGATGGCTGCTGCTGGAGTAAACGCTGTCCGCGCAGAAATAGCCTTCACGCTCAAACTGGAACGGACTGGACGCTTCGGCAGCCTTCAGGCCAGGCTCGACAAAGCCCTGACGGATAACCAGCGAGTCCGGGTTGATCGTGGTCAGGAAATCCTCGGCGCCGCCAGGATTCGGCACGCTGAACAGACGATCGTAAAGACGAAACTCGGCCGGCAGCGCATGCTCGGCGGATACCCAATGGATAACGCCTTTCACCTTACGGCCGTCAGCCGGATCTTTACTCAGCGTATCGACGTCGCAGGTGCAGAACAGGCAGGTGATGTTGCCTGCTTCATCTTTAGCCACGCGCTCGGCTTTGATAACGTAAGCGTTACGCAGACGAACTTCTTTACCCAGCACCAGACGCTTGTAGTGCTTATTGGCTTCCTCACGGAAATCCGCACGATCGATATAAATCTCACGGCTGAACGGCACTTCACGCGTTCCCATCTCCGGCTTGTTCGGATGGTTCGGCATGGTGATGATTTCTTCATAGTTGGCCGGCAGATTCTCGATCACCAGCTTAACCGGATCGAGAACGGCCATAGCACGCGGCGCGTTTTCATTGAGATCGTCGCGGATACAGGATTCCAGCGAGGCCATCTCAACAATGTTGTCCTGCTTGGTGATACCAATGCGACGGCAGAACTCGCGGATCGAGGCGGCCGAATAGCCGCGACGACGCAAACCGGAAACGGTCAGCATGCGCGGATCGTCCCAGCCTTCCACGATTTTTTCGGTTACCAGCAGGTTCAGCTTGCGCTTGGACATGATGGCGTATTCAAGATTCAGGCGCGAAAACTCGTACTGGCGCGGATGCGTCGGGATGGTGATATTGTCCAGCACCCAATCGTACAGGCGACGGTTGTCCTGGAATTCCAGCGTACAAAGCGAATGCGTAATGCCTTCCAGCGCGTCGGAAATGCAGTGGGTAAAGTCATACATCGGGTAGATGCACCACTTGTTGCCGGTCTGATGATGTTCGGCAAACTTAATGCGATAAAGCACCGGATCGCGCATGACGATAAAGTTAGAGGCCATATCGATTTTGGCACGCAGGCAGGCGCTGCCCTCGGCGAATTCGCCGTTGCGCATTTTCTCAAACAGCGCCAGGTTCTCTTCTACGCTGCGATCGCGGTACGGGCTGTTTTTACCCGGCGAGGTCAGGGTGCCGCGATACTCACGGATCTGCTCCGGCGACAGCTCGTCTACATAGGCCAGGCCTTTATTAATCAACTCAACGGCATAGTGATGCAGCTGGTCAAAATAGTCAGAGGAATAACGGACCTTGCCGCTCCATTCGAAGCCCAGCCACTGTACGTCACGCTTGATTGATTCGACATACTCCAGGTCTTCTTTGACCGGGTTAGTATCGTCGAAACGCAAATTACACTCGCCCTGGTAATCCTGAGCGATGCCAAAGTTCAGGCAGATTGATTTGGCGTGACCAATGTGCAGATAGCCGTTCGGCTCCGGCGGGAAGCGAGTATGCACGCTGGTGTGCTTACCGTTCGCCAGATCTTCGTCGATGATCTGACGAATAAAGTTAGTTGGGCGGGCTTCAGCCTCACTCATCTTAATATCCTCTGGAATACTTTAGTGCGTGAAATAACGGAGTATGATCCACAAAGCCGTTCAGGGAAACAACCGTTTGTTAGCGTATCGCATAAAAAAGGGCGGGAATTGCTTCCCGCCCTCGTTTTTTTACCGCTGCCGTCAGCCGGTAATTTCGCAAAGTGGACTTTCGCCCGCAATGACGGTATCGCCCGCAACCAGCCTGATACCGCTAAAATCTTCAATATTGGTGACCACGACCGGACTGATCATCGATTTCGCATGGCTGTTAAGCCAGGCCAGATCCATCTCCAGAATTGGTTCACCCGCTTTAACCTGCGCGCCCTCTTCTACCAGCCGCGTAAAGCCCTTTCCTTCCAGCGCGACGGTGTCGATGCCCATATGCACCACCACTTCCAGGCCTTTTTCCGTTTCCAGACAGAAAGCATGGTTGGTGTTGAAGATTTTCAGGATGGTGCCGCTGGCAGGCGAAACCACCGTACTGCCGGTTGGCCTGATGGCTACGCCCTCGCCGACCGCCTTGCTGGCGAAAGCCTCATCCGGCACCTGCTCCAACGCCACAACTTCTCCGCTTACCGGCGCCAGCAGCGTTTCAAGCACGCCCTTTGCAGCTGCAGGCGGCGTGGTTGGCGCGACGGTCGCGGCGACGGTGCTGACCGCAACTGGCGCAACCGGCCCTTTGGCAATGATTTTTTTCATCGTCTCCGCCACGGATTCCGCTTTGGCACCGATAATAACCTGAATGGTTTGCTTGTTCAGCTTCACCACGCCCGAAGCGCCCAGACGCTTACAGGCCGCATCGTTTACCTGCGCGGCATCTTTTACGGAAAGACGCAGGCGGGTAATACAGGCATCAATAACGTTCAGGTTTTCCGACCCGCCGACGGCGGCAATATAGTGGCGGGAAAGCTGTTCCAGCCCCTCTTCCGTGTTGCTGTTAGCCTCTTCCTCCGGCTGCACGGTCGCATCCTCACGGCCCGGCGTTTTCAGATTCATCATGCGGATAACCGCGCTGAACAGCGCAAAGTAAACCACAAATGCGATAGCGCCCATCACCAGCAGCACCCAGACATTGCTGCTGGCCGCCGGCAGGTTATACATCAGCACATAGTCGATTGCGCCCGCAGAGAAAGAGAAACCGGCATGGATACCCAGCGCCGTCGCTATATAAAGGCTAATGCCCGTCAGGATGGCGTGGATCAGATAAAGCATCGGCGCCAGGAACATAAACAGGAATTCCAGCGGCTCCGTCACGCCGGTCAGGAAAGCGGTAACCGCCACCGAAAGCAGCATACCGCCAACCATAGGACGACGCGCTTTCGGCGCGGCCATATACATGGCCAGCGCAGCGCCGGGCAGGCCAAACATCATGATTGGGAAGAAGCCGGACATAAACATGCCCGCCGTGCCGTCGCCCGCATAGAAACGGTTGATATCGCCATGGAAAACGGCGCCAGCGGCGTTGGTGAAATCGCCGATCTGGAACCAGGCGATGGTATTCAGTACCTGATGTAAACCCGTTGGGATCAGCAGGCGGTTAACGAAACCGAAGACGCCTGCGCCAAACGCGCCAGCCGAGACAATCCACTCGCCGCCCGCATGAATGGCGTTTTGCACTGGCGGCCAGACGTAGCCAAACACAGCGGCCAGGATCAGACAGAAGAAGCCGGTTGCGATAGGAACGAAACGCTTGCCGCCGAAAAAGCTGAGAAAATCGGGCAGCTTGATATCCGCCCAGCGGTTATAGGTGGCGCCCGCTACCAGGCCAGTCACGATCCCCGCCAGCACGCCCATATTGATCGCCGGATTAATGGTGATCATCGCTTTGGTCAGAATAAAGTAGCCCACGGCGCCTGCCAGCGCGGCGGCGCCTGCGTTATCTTTAGACCATGTAGAAGCCACCCCGATAGCAAAGATTAATGCCAGATTGTCAAAGATCGCCCCGCCAGCCTGCGCGATAAACGGCATATTCAACAGATCGGGCTGACCAAAGCGCAACATCAGCGCCGCCACTGGTAATACGGCTATCGGTAGCTGTAAAGAGCGCCCCAGCCTTTGAAAGAACCCTAAAATATTCACTATTCCCCCTATGAGAGCCGCCAGGCGCCCGTTGTGCAGTTTTTATTGAGCGGACTGCTCTGAATGCCACCAATCATTAGTCGACGCAGTGTAAGGAAAAATTAATTCGCTGCGCAAATTAAAACCATAGCATTTGTGATATTTATCACCAAAGAAGCTATTTTAACGCGGTTTATGCTGGCGAACCCCGCCCACTTATTTTATGATGAAAAAAATGATCGTGGTGCTGTTTCGCGCCCGTTACTGATTATGCAGATTACGCTTACTACAGTGAAACCGGTGTAAAATATTTCCTTAAATTGCTTATAACGAGGTAAAAAAATGAGATTGATCCCTCTTGCGACGCCAAACCAGGTCGGTAAATGGGCCGCCCGCCATATTGTAAACCGTATCAACGCGTTTCAACCTACCGCAGAGCGTCCGTTTGTGCTGGGTTTACCCACGGGCGGCACGCCGCTGGAAGCCTATCGTCATCTCATTGAAATGCATAAAGCGGGCCAGGTCAGCTTTAAACACGTCGTTACGTTCAATATGGACGAATATGTCGGCCTGCCGAAAGAGCATCCGGAAAGCTATCACAGCTTTATGTACCGCAACTTTTTCAATCACGTTGATATTCAAAGTGAAAATATCAATCTTCTTAATGGCAACGCGCCTGATATTGACGCAGAATGTCGCCAGTATGAAGAGAAAATCCGCGCTTACGGTAAAATTCACCTGTTTATGGGCGGCGTAGGTAACGACGGGCATATCGCTTTTAATGAACCCGCTTCATCGCTGGCTTCCCGTACCCGTATCAAGACGCTGACGCACGATACGCGCCTGGCGAATTCCCGCTTTTTTGACGGCGACGTCAGCCAGGTACCGAAATATGCGCTGACCGTTGGCGTGGGCACGCTGCTGGACGCGGAGGAAGTGATGATTCTGGTGACGGGACACCTTAAAGCGCAGGCGCTGCAGGCTGCCGTCGAAGGCAACGTTAATCATATGTGGACCATCAGCTGCCTGCAGCTGCATGCCAAATCGATCGTGGTTTGCGACGAGCCCGCGACGATGGAACTGAAAGTGAAAACGGTTAAATATTTCCGCGAAATGGAAGCGGAAAATATGGAAAATCTGTAACTCATCTGCACAAGGCTATCGGCGCTGGCCGGGAGAAAATTATGTATGCTTTAACCCATGGCCGTATCTTTACCGGCTACGAAGTACTGGATAATCACGCCGTCGTCATCGCCAACGGCCTGATTGACCGTGTTTGCAGGCTGGAAGAGCTGCCTGCGGATATCACCCGGCGTGATGTAAACGGCGCGCTGATTGCTCCCGGCTTTATCGATTTGCAGCTTAACGGCTGCGGCGGCGTGCAGTTTAATGATGATATCGCCGCTATCAGCGTTGAAACGCTGGCGATTATGCAAAAAGCTAACGAGAAGTCGGGCTGTACCAGCTTCCTGCCGACGCTGATCACCAGCAGCGACGAGCTGATGAAACGCGCGGTGGAAGTGATGCGCGCTTACCTGGCGCAAAACGCTAACCAGGCGCTCGGCCTGCATCTGGAAGGCCCCTGGCTGAATCCACTCAAAAAAGGCACGCATAATCCGGCGCTGATCCGTCCCCCGGAAAAAGCGATGGTCGATTATCTGTGTGAAAACAGCGATGTGATTGCCAAAATCACCCTGGCACCGGAACAGGTTGATTCTGCCGTGATCCGCCAGCTGCATCAGGCGGGCATCGTGGTTTCCGCTGGCCATTCCTATGCCACCAGCGAAGAGGCGCGCCAGGGTATTGCCGCCGGCATCAGTTTCGCCACCCATCTGTATAATGCTATGCCGCCGTTGACCGGCCGTGAGCCAGGCTTAATCGGTACGCTTTTTGACTCGCCCAACGTCTACTGCGGCATCATCGCCGACGGTTTACACGTCAACTACGTTAATATTCGTAATGCAAAACGCCTCAAAGGCGACAGGCTAATCCTGGTCACCGATGCCACCGCGCCGGCGGGCGCGCAGATTGACCAGTTCATTTTTGCAGGAAAAACAATATACTATCGGGATGGACTCTGCGTTGACGAAAACGGCACGCTCAGCGGCTCTGCGCTGACCATGATTGAAGCTGTCGCGAACAGCGTCGAACATGTCGGCATTGCGCTGGATGAGGCGATCAGGATGGCAACGCTGTACCCAGCCCGCGCTATGGGTGTGGAGGATAAGTTAGGTTCCGTCGAAGCCGGAAAAGTCGCGAACCTGACGGTGTTCACCCGTGACTATCAAATAATCCAGACTGTCGTTAATGGTGACGAAGTCTTAAGCGAGTAGAAACTGAATGACCACTGGCGGCCAGGCTCAAATAGGAAATGTCGATCTTGTTAAGCAACTCAATAGCGCGGCCGTTTACCGGCTTATCGATCGGCAAGGCCCTATATCGCGCATTCAGATTGCCGAACATAGCCAGCTAGCACCCGCCAGCGTCACCAAAATCACTCGCCAGATGATAGAGCGCGGCCTGATCAAAGAAGTGGATCAGCAGGCCTCTACCGGCGGCCGCCGCGCTATCTCTATCGTCACCGAAACCCGCGGCTTCAATACTATCGGCATCCGTCTGGGCCGCAATGACGCCACGCTTACCCTGTTCGATCTGAGTGGAAAAGTGCTGGCGCAGGAGGACTACGCGCTGCCGGAACGCACCCAGGAAACGCTGGAACATGCGCTGTTCAACGCTATCGCCAGTTTCTGCGAGCAGTATCAGCGCAAGCTGCGCGAGCTGATCGCCATCGCCGTTATCCTCCCCGGTCTGGTCGATCCTAATAACGGCGTTATCCGCTATATGCCGCATATCGCGGTTCATCACTGGCCGCTGGTCGCCAATCTGCAAAAGCGTTTCAACGTCACCAGCTTTGTGGGTCACGATATCCGTAGCCTGGCGCTTGCCGAGCACTATTTTGGTGCGTCTCGCGACTGTGCTGACTCGATTCTGGTGCGAGTCCATCGCGGGACGGGCGCAGGCATCATTACCAATGGTCATATCTTTTTAGGCAGTAACGGCAACGTGGGCGAACTGGGCCATATCCAGGTCGATCCTTTGGGCGAGCGCTGCCACTGCGGTAATTTCGGCTGTCTGGAAACCCTGGCGGCCAACAGCGCGATAGAAAATCGCGTCCGTCATCTGCTTACCCAGGGTTATCCAAGCACGCTGACGCTGGATGACTGTCTGATGCCGAAAATTTGCAAGGCCGCCAACCGCGGCGACGCGCTGGCAGCCGAAGTGATAGAATCCGTCGGACGCCACTTAGGCAAGGCGATCGCTATCGCCATTAATCTGTTCAACCCGCAAAAAGTGGTGATTGCGGGCGAGATCACTGAAGCAGATAAAATCCTGCTGCCCGCTATTGAAGGCTGTATCAACACTCAGGCGCTGAAAGCTTTCCGCCAAAATTTACCGGTGGTGCGTTCTGAGCTCGATCATCGTTCTGCCATAGGCGCTTTCGCGCTGGCAAAGCGTGCCATGCTTAACGGCATCCTGTTACAACATTTAATGGAAAGTTGATGAGCGCTCTAACCCTGAACGACAGCGAAAAAATAGCTATCAAAAACGTCATCTGCGATATCGACGGCGTTTTGATGCACGATAATACCGCCGTACCCGGCGCTAACGATTTCCTGCAGCGCATCCTGGCTAAAGGGATGCCGCTGGTGGTGCTGACCAACTACCCTTCGCAAACCGCGCTGGATCTGGCTAACCGCTTCTCTTCGGCGGGCATCGATCTGCCGGAAAGCGTGTTTTATACCTCAGCGATGGCTACCGCCGATTTTTTACGCCGTCAGGAAGGCAAGAAAGCCTATGTGGTTGGCGAAGGGGCGCTGGTGCATGAGCTTTATAAAGCCGGTTTTACCATTACCGACATCAATCCCGATTTTGTTATCGTGGGCGAAACGCGCTCGTTTAACTGGGATATGATGCATAAGGCCGCCTATTTCGTGGCGAACGGCGCGCGCTTTATCGCAACTAACCCCGATACGCACGCCCGTGGCTTTGTACCGGCGTGTGGCGCGCTGTGCGCGGGTATTGAAAAAATATCCGGCCGGACGCCTTTTTACGTGGGTAAACCCAGCCCGTGGATTATGCGCGCGGCGCTGAACAAGATGCAGGCGCACTCCGAAGAGACGGTGATCGTCGGCGATAATCTGCGTACCGATATTCTGGCTGGTTTCCAGGCCGGTCTGGAAACTATTCTGGTGCTGTCCGGCGTTTCCACCCTGAGCGATATTGACGCCATGCCTTTCCGACCCAGCTGGGTATTCCCGTCGGTCGCGGACATCGACATTCTCTGAATCGCCAGCCCGGCCCGGCCAACGCGCCGGGCTTTTTTATCCGCCTCGACTGCCTGTTTTTTGACCGTTTTTTGATGTTTATTATCGATTCCACAAAAAATAGCGCTATATATTGAATAATCATCAAACTTAAGCGCGATGCAACAGGCCATTTATCAGAAAACAGCTAAAAGGCTTGCACACTCTCTCAATCTGGCGCATTTTCTTATCTATCGGGCGAAGAAGTCGCCGTTAACTATGCCTTTTTTCATCAATATCACCGTTGCGGTTTGTCGTTAGGGAGTTAGCTATGTGTTCTATTTTTGGCGTGTTGGATCTCAAAAGCGATCCGGTTGAACTGCGTAAGAAAGCGCTGGAGCTTTCTCGTCTTATGCGTCATCGCGGCCCGGACTGGTCAGGCGTTTATGCAGGTGACAACGCGATTCTGGCCCACGAGCGTCTCTCTATTGTGGACGTCAACAACGGCGCGCAGCCTCTCTACAACGCAGCCCACACCCACGTGCTGGCGGTAAACGGTGAGATCTATAACCATCAGGCGCTGCGTGCAGAGCTGAGTGACCGCTACGAGTTTCAGACCGAATCAGATTGTGAAGTTATTCTTGCGCTTTATCAGGAAAAAGGCGTCGATTTTCTGGACGACCTGCAGGGCATGTTCGCCTTTATCCTCTATGACAGCGTAAAAAACACTTACCTGGTTGGCCGCGATCATATCGGCATCATTCCGCTGTATATGGGTAACGACGAACACGGCAACCTGTTTGTTGCTTCAGAAATGAAGGCGCTGGTGCCGGTCTGTAAATCAATTAAAGAATTCCCACCGGGAAGCTACCTTTCCAGCACCGATGGCGAGATCCGCCGCTACTGGCAGCGCGACTGGTTCAGCTATGAGGCGGTAGAGCACAACAAAACTGACGCGACGGCGCTGAAAGATGCGCTGGAAGAGGCCGTGAAAAGCCATCTGATGTCCGATGTGCCTTATGGCGTGCTGCTTTCCGGCGGCCTGGACTCCTCTATTATTTCCGCCGTGACCAAAAAATTCGCGGCCAAGCGTATCGAAGATCAGGACAAGAGCGAAGCCTGGTGGCCACAGCTGCACTCTTTCGCGGTAGGTCTGGAAGGATCGCCGGATCTGAAAGCGGCGAAATCCGTCGCCGACCATCTGGGTACGGTGCACCATGAGATCCACTTTACCGTGCAGGAAGGCCTGGATGCGATCCGCGACGTTATCTATCACATCGAAACTTATGATGTGACTACTATTCGCGCCTCCACGCCGATGTATCTGATGTCGCGTAAAATTAAAGCGATGGGCATTAAGATGGTGCTGTCCGGCGAAGGCGCCGATGAAGTCTTTGGCGGCTATCTTTATTTCCATAAGGCCCCCAACGCTAAAGAGTTTCACGAAGAGAACGTGCGTAAGCTGCTGGCGCTGCATATGTTCGACTGCGCTCGCGCCAACAAGGCGATGTCGGCATGGGGCGTGGAGGCACGCGTGCCTTTCCTGGATAAAAAATTCCTCGACGTGGCGATGCGCATTAACCCGGCGGACAAAATGTGCGGCACCAACGGCAAAATGGAAAAGCATATCCTGCGTGAATGCTTCTCTTCTTATCTGCCGGAAAGCGTGGCGTGGCGTCAAAAAGAGCAGTTCTCCGACGGCGTAGGCTACAGCTGGATTGATACGCTGAAAGAAGTCGCGGCGAAACAGGTCAGCGACCAGCAACTGCAAACGGCGCATTTCCGCTTTCCGTACAACACGCCGACCTCAAAAGAAGGCTATCTGTATCGGGAAATTTTTGAAGAGCTGTTTCCGGTTCCCAGCGCGGCTGAATGCGTGCCGGGCGGTCCATCCGTCGCCTGTTCTTCGGCAAAAGCGATTGAATGGGACGAAGCGTTCAAAACCATGGACGATCCTTCCGGTCGTGCGGTAGGCGTTCATCAGTCCGCCTATAAATAACTTACGGCTTTTATTCACAAATCGGGCCGCCAGCGGCCCGTAATTGTTTAAAAAAACGCTGGCTTTGCTGAATTAGTCGCCATACTGGTTATAAGCCAGACAAACGAATCATTTCAGCGAAAAAACGGGAAAAAACTTGTTGACGCTTTCAGGCCAACTTAGCATAATGCGCCCCGCAACGCCGATGAAGGTAACGCGAAAAAAGATGGCTACTTAGCTCAGCTGGTTAGAGCACAGCACTCATAATGCTGGGGTCACAGGTTCGATTCCCGTAGTAGCCACCATCTTTTTTTTTAGCGGGAGTGGCGAAATTGGTAGACGCACCAGATTTAGGTTCTGGCGCCGCAAGGTGTGCGAGTTCAAGTCTCGCCTCCCGCACCATTTCGAAGCATTGCACGGATGGGGTATCGCCAAGCGGTAAGGCACCGGTTTTTGATACCGGCATTCCCTGGTTCGAATC
>NZ_JARUWZ010000030.1:0-54099 GCF_030433775.1 Erwinia sp. PsM31 | reverse complement strand
TTGCCCGGCACCGTTCCCGACGGTCTTTTTTGCCGCGTCGCCTAAACCGAGGTTTCTGAGAAGCAATCACCTGGCCCTGCACCGGCCCGCACTGGCACACTTGCGGCCATTTGCGGAGAACTCAGCGTGCTGATTGGCTATATCAGGGTGTCAACAAATGACCAGAACACGGACTTACAGCGGATTGCGCTGCAGAGCGCAGATTGTGAGCTGATTTTTGAGGACAGGATAAGCGGTAAAACCAGCGACAGGCCGGGGCTAAAGAAGGCGCTGCGCTGCCTGCAGCCCGGTGACACGCTGGTCGTGTGGAAGCTGGACAGACTCGGCAGAAGTATGCGGCATCTGGTCATGCTGACCGAAGAGCTGAGAGAGCGAGGCGTGAACTTCCGCAGCCTGACGGACAGCATCGATACCAGCACGCCGATGGGGCGGTTTTTCTTTCACGTTATGGGCGCCCTGGCGGAAATGGAACGCGAGCTGATCGTAGAGCGCACGCGCGCCGGGCTGGCCGCCGCGCGTGATAAAGGCCGCGTCGGTGGCAGGCGGCGAAAGATGACAGCGGAAACGGTGGAGCGTGCCCGGCGGATGCTGGCGCAGGGCGCAACGCTGCTGCAGGTGTCACTGGTGCTGGACGTGTCAGTTAAGACGATTTACCGCTATATCCCCGCCCCGGAACAGAAAACCCTGCGCGAAAACGGCGCGTCTGTTGTATCAGACACCGCACAACAGCCAGCGCGTGCCCCGTCATAGCGGACCATAGACCATAGCGGAACCCCTTCACAGGAGAACCGCCCTATGGCACAGGATTATCACCACGGCGTGCGCGTTGAGGAAATCAACGAAGGCACGCGAACTATCACCACCGTCAGCACCGCGATTGTCGGGCTGGTCTGTACCGGCGACGACGCCGACGCGGCCACCTTTCCGCTAAACCGCCCGGTGCTGTTAACCGACGTACTCACAGCCAGCGGCAAGGCCGGAGAGTCCGGCACGCTGGCGCGCTCACTGGACGCCATCGCCGATCAGTCCAAACCCGTCACCGTCGTCGTGCGCGTGCCGCAGGGCGAAACCGAAGCGGAAACCACCGCCAACATCATCGGCGGCGTGACCGACGGCCAGCGCACCGGCATGAAGGCGCTGCTGGCCGCGCAGTCCGTCTGCGGCGTAAAACCCCGCATTCTCGGCGTGCCGGGCCACGACACCAAAGCCGTCGCCACCGAGCTGCTGGGCGTGGCGCAGAGTCTGCGCGGCTTCGCCTACCTGTCCGCCTACGGCTGCAAGAGTGTTGAAGAGGCGATTGCCTACCGCAGCAACTTCAGCCAGCGCGAAGGAATGCTGATCTGGCCTGACTTCATCAGCTTTGACACCGTGCTGAAGGCAGACGCGACGGCCTACGCCACCGCCCGCGCGCTTGGCCTGCGCGCCAAAATCGACGAGCAGACCGGCTGGCACAAGTCCCTGTCAAACGTTGGCGTTAACGGCGTCACTGGCATTTCCAAAGACGTTTTCTGGGACCTGCAGGATCCGGCCACTGATGCGGGCCTGCTGAACCAGAACGACGTCACCACGCTTATCCGTAAAGACGGCTTCCGCTTCTGGGGCTCCCGCTGCCTCAGCGACGATCCGCTATTTCAGTTTGAGTGTTATACCCGCACAGCGCAGGTGCTGATGGACACGATGGCTGAAGGGCAGATGTGGTCCGTTGACGGTGCGCTGAACCCGTCGCTGGCCCGCGACATCATCGAAAGCATCCGTGCGAAGCTGCGCAGCCTGGTGACTCAGGGCTATCTGATTGGTGCGGACTGCTGGCTGGATGAGAGCGTTAACGATAAAGACACGCTCAAGGCGGGCAAGCTGTTGATCGATTACGACTACACGCCGGTGCCGCCGCTGGAAAACCTGCTGCTGCGCCAGCGCATCACAGACCAGTACCTGCTCGATTTCAGCAGCCGCGTCAGCGCATAAGGAGACGGAAAGATGGCATTACCCCGCAAACTCAAGCATCTGAACCTGTTCAACGCAGGCAACAACTGGCAGGGGCTGGTTGAGTCCGTGACGCTGCCGAAATTCACGCGCAAGTTTGAGAAGTATCGCGGCGGTGGCATGGCCGGTGCTGTGGACATTGACATGGGCCTGGACGATGGCGCGCTGGATACGGAATTCACCATTGGCGGCACTGAAGCGCTGCTGATTAAGCAGATGGGCACCACCACCGTGGACGGCATTCAGCTGCGCTTTACCGGCTCCATTCAGCGCGACGACACCGGCGAAGTGCAGGCGGTCGAGCTGGTCACGCGCGGACGATATAAGGAGCTGGACTCCGGAGAATGGAAAACCGGCGAATCCAGCACCACCAAAGTGTCCGGCACCAACAGCTACGCAAAGCTGACCATCAACGGCGAAGTGCTCTATGAGTGCGATCTGGTGAACATGATCGAAATCGTGGGCGGCACCGACCTGATGGAAGCGCACCGCAACGCGCTGGGCCTGTAATCATCCCGGCAGGCCCAGCGCCTGCCGCTTATCTCTCTTTTTAACGGAATCAAATCATGACTGACAAAACCACGCCAAATGAAAAAGCCGTTGAGCTCGACACCCCGATCCTGCGCGGCAAAACCGAAATCACCTCTGTCACCGTGCGCAAGCCGCAGTCCGGCGCGCTGCGTGGCACCCGCCTGCAGGCGCTGCTGGACATGGACGTGAACGCACTGATCACCGTGTTGCCGCGCATTACCACCCCGGCGCTGACCACGGCGGAAATTAACGAAATGGATCCCGCCGATCTGGTCAGTCTGTCGGTGGAGGTGGTCACTTTTTTGCTGAAGAAGTCGGTCCTGTCGGATTTAGCGACGGCCTGACGGTAGACGATCTGGTGGCGGACATCGCCACCGTCTTTCACTGGCCGCCCTCCGTTACGGAGTCCATGACGCTGACCGAGGTTCTGGAGTGGCGGCACAAAGCAATCCTGCGACACAGGGCCAGCGATGAGTGATAAAAATCTGCGTTTACAGGTCGTGCTGGGCGCGGTCGATAAGCTGACGCGCCCCTTCCGCAGCGCCCGCGACAGCACGCGCGAGCTGGCTGGCACACTGCGCGACACGCGCAACACCCTCAAGGCGCTGGACGCACAGGCCGGGCGCATTGACGGCTTCCGTAAAACCCGCTCACAGCTTGCCATCACTGCTAACAATCTTAAAGCCGCCCGCGAAGAAGCGGCGCGGCTGGCCGTACAGTTTACGGAAACAAACAAGCCTACCGCCGCGCAGGCCCGCGTGCTGGAGCAGGCAAAAAACCGCGCCAGCCAGCTGCAGCAGACTTACAACGGGCTGCGCCTGTCGGTGCAGCGTCAGCGTGAGGCGCTGGGCGCTGCCGGTATCGACACGAAGAAACTGAGCCAGGCACAGCGCGAACTGAAAAGTCAGTCGGACGAGGCACGCGCCGCCATTGACCGGCAGCAGCAGTCGCTTAAAAAGCTGGGAGATCGGCAGGCAAAAATGCGCGCGGTACGTGAGCGCTATTCACGCTCGCTTGAGGTGCGCGACCGCGTGGCCGGTGCCGGTGCGGCAACATCCGCCGCCGGGCTGGCAATGGGCGCGCCGGTGCTGGCCAGCGTGAAGTCTTCAGCGGCAATGGAAGACGCCATGAAGGGCGTGGCGAAGCAGGTTAACGGGCTGCGCGACGACAGCGGCAACCGCACAAAGCAGTTCTATGACATGCAGGCCGCCATCAAGGCCGCCAGTGAGCAGCTGCCGATGGAAAACGGCGCGATTGACTACGCCGCGCTGGTTGAGGGCGGCGCGCGCATGGGCGTGACGAACCAGAATGATTCCTATGAGGACCAGAAGCGCGACCTGATGGCCTTTGCCACCACGGCGGCGAAGGCGTCCACCGCGTTTGAACTGCCTGCCGGTGAGCTGGCCGAAGGGCTGGGCAAGATTGCGCAGCTGTATAAAATCCCCACGCGCAACATCGAGCAGCTGGGTGACGCGCTGAACTACCTGGACGATAACGCCATGTCCAAGGGTTCCGACATCATCGACGTACTGCAGCGCATGGGCGGCGTGGCCGACAGGCTGGACTACCGCAAGGCGGCTGCGCTCGGCTCAACCTTCCTCAGCCTGGGCGCAACGTCGGAAACCGCCGCCAGTGCGGCGAACGCCATGGTGCGCGAGCTTTCCGTTGCCACCATGCAGAGTGACCGCTTTATGGACGGCATGGATCTGCTGAAACTCGATCCGAAAAAGATTGAAAAGCAGATGACCACGGACGCCATGGGTACCATCCAGCGCGTGCTGGAAAAGGTCAACAACCTGCCGAAAGACAAACGCCTGACGGCTATGACGATGGTCTTCGGCAAGGAGTACGGCAAGGACGCGGCCAAACTCGCTAACAACATGCCGGAGCTGAGGCGACAGCTGCAGCTGACGCAGGGCGACGGGGCGAAAGGCTCCATGCAGAAAGAGTCAGACATCAATAAAGACTCGCTTTCGGCGCAGTGGATGCTGACCAAAACCGGCGTTTCCAACACCATGAGCGGCCTGGGCGATTCGCTGCGCACGCCGCTGATGGACATCATGAACATGGTGAAGAAAGTCACCGGCGTAACCCGCCGCTGGGTGGAAAACAACAAGGTGCTGGCGGGCACGCTGGTGAAGACTGCCGCCGTTCTCTCATTACTGGTGCTGGGTGCCGGGGCTTTTCTGGTGAGCCTCGCGGCGTTTTTTGGGCCGCTTGCTTTGCTGAGGTTCAGCTTTAACGTGCTGGGGATAAAAGCATTCAGCGCCTTCGGGCTGATTAAAAGCGCCATCGGCATCGTGGGGAACGGCGTGCTGTGGCTGGGGCGGCTGATGTTTGCGAACCCGATTCTGGCCGTTATCGGGCTGATTGCCGCCGGGGCGCTGCTTATCTGGCAGAACTGGGACACGCTGGGGCCGAAACTTGCCGCGCTGTGGGACGGCATCAGCACAAAGGTCAGCAGCGTCTGGACCGCGATCCGCACCTACATCAGCACAAAGTGGGGCGAGATTGTCGCCGACGCGAAAGCGCTGCCCGCGCGGTTTCAGGAGGCGGGTTCACAAATGATTGACGGCCTGATGGCGGGCATCAGTCAGAAGTGGGATGCGATTAAAAACAAGCTGTCGTCACTGACCGACTACCTGCCGGACTTTCTGAAGCCGGGCGGCGATAAGTCCGGCGGGCCGCAGCTGCCGCGACCGGCAACAGTAAAAACGGGCGGCGGTGTATCTCTGCCGCCGGGCGGGTTCCCCGGATTTGCGGGCATGTACGACAGCGGCGGCTTTATCCCGTCCGGGCAGTTTGGTGTGGCCGGTGAGAACGGACCGGAGCTGGTCAGAGGTCCGGCGAACGTGACCAGCCGCCGGAGCACCGCACGGCTGGCGGCACTGGCGGCGCTGACGCTGGGCGGCGCAGCGACGGCGGAGACAAAGCCCCTGCACCCGCTGAGCCTGCCAGTTCAGGCGTACCGGCAGGAAGCACCGCGCATGAGTGGCAGTGCTGCACAGGGAGCTGCGCCGCAGATTCATGCCTCCTTCACCATCGTGCAGCAGCCGGGGCAGAGCCAGCAGGATCTGGTTGATGAGGTCATGCGCAAGCTGGAGGCAAAAGAGCGGCAGGCGCAGGCCCGCGCCCGCAGCAGTTACCGGGACAGGGGAGGATTTGAGGAATGATGATGACGCTGGGCTTATTTGTTTTCATGCTGAAAACGGTGCCCTATCAGGAACTGCAGTATCAGCGCAGCTGGCGTTTCCCGTCAAACAGTCGCGTGGGCGTGAGGCCGTCGCTGCAGTTTTTAGGCCCGGACAACGACACGCTGACGCTTTCCGGCGTGCTGCTGCCAGAGATTACCGGCGGCAGGCTGTCGCTGTTCGCGCTGGAGCAGATTGCGGAGCTGGGCCGCGCGTGGCCGCTCATTGAGGGCAGCGGGACGATTTACGGCATGTTCGTGATTGAAAGCCTGAGCCAGACCAAAGCGGAGTTCTTCAGCAGCGGCGTGTGCCGCCGCATTGAATTCACGCTGACGCTGAAGCGCACCGATGAATCGCTGGGCGAGATGTTTGGCAGCCTCAGCGATCAGCTGTCTGCCATGCAGGGCGCAGCCGCCACCGCCGCCGGTAAGGTGAGCGCCGCAGCGGGAGGATTATTTTCATGATGACCAGCCCTTGGATTAACGGCCAGCAGAACTCACCGGCGTTCCGGCTGACGATGGACGGCGCAGACATCACGCAGAAGCTGGAAAAGCGCCTGCTGAGCCTGACGCTCACTGACAACCGGGGCTTTGAGGCGGATCAGCTGGACATCGAGCTGGACGACGCGGACGGCCAGCTGCAGCTTCCGCGCCGGGGCGTCGTGCTGTCGCTGACGCTGGGCTGGCAGGGTGAGGCACTTTTTCCGAAAGGCAGCTATGTGGTTGATGAAATCGAGCACAGCGGCACGCCTGACCGCCTGACGCTGCGGGCGCGCAGCGCGGACTTCCGGCAGACCCTGAACACTAAGCGGGAGAAGTCCTGGCACAAAACCACAGCGGGCGAAATTGTCCGGGATATCGCCGGGCGGCATAAGCTGAAGGCGGCAATGGGTGAGGACATGGCGGCCGCAGAAATTGACCACCTTGACCAGACCAACGAATCAGACGCCAGCTTTCTGATGCGCCTGGCTAAACAGTGCGGCGCGGTGGCCTGCGTCAAGGACGGTAATCTGCTGTTTATCCGCCAGGGGCAGGGAAAAACGGCAAGCGGCAAGGCGCTGCCGGTAATCACCCTTCAGCGCAGGGACGGAGACAGCCACCGCTTCACCCTGGCGGACCGCGACTCTTACACCGGCGTGATCGCCAGCTGGTTGCACACCCGCGAACCGGTAAAAAAAGAGGTGGCGAAGGTAAAGCGCAGGCGCAAATCCACTGCAAAGAAAAAAGAGCCGGAGGCTAAACAGGGCGACTACCTGATCGGCACGGATGAAAACGTGCTGGTACTGAGCCGCACTTACGCAAACCGTAGCAATGCAGAACGAGCTGCCAAAATGCAGTGGGAACGCCTGCAGCGTGGTGTGGCAACGTTCTCAATCCAGCTGGCACAGGGACGCGCAGAGCTTTACACGGAAATGCCGGTGAAGGTTAGCGGCTTCAAGCGGCAGATAGATGTGGGAGAATGGATCATCACAACGCTGACGCACAGCCTGACCGCTGATAGCGGATTTACTACCAGTATCGAGCTGGAAGTGAAAATAGACTCACTTGAAATGGAATAGAGCTATCTCAAAGTGGTTTATTTCAGTATTATTAATCTCAATTGGGTTTTGGAGACGACGTGATGATGAATTGCCCTTTATGCGGGAATGCCGCACATACTCGCAGCAGCTTTCAGGTATCAGCAACAACTAAAGAAAGATACAACCAGTGCCAGAACATCAATTGCAGCTGCACGTTTAAATCTCATGAGACCGTGTCTGAGATCATCATGAAGCCCGGTAGCGTTAAATCTGTGCCGCCGCATCCTGGAAGAAATCAGCAGCAACCACTGTGGCTATGATTGCTGCCGAATCTGACCAAAAGCAATAAGGGTATGAACTTATCCTCTGGAGGTTGCTGAGTCACAGTCTTAGGTATTTGGTTAACTCAGCAGCTCTCAATCATTCTTCAGAAGATCCCCAAGAAATTTCCAGGTATGGATGCGTAAAATTCACGCTGTAATCACGAGATTGTAATGCGTCAATAATATCATCGAGAAATTCAGCAATGTCTTCATCTCTCAGCTTATAGCTTGCTTTCGAACTACCAAATCTTTGGCAGTCATTGCACTCATACCAGATTGAGTCCATCAAATCTTTAAAGCGCATATTTTTTTTACCGCGTTCTGTGGCTTCGCGGGCATCATCTGCATCACGTTCGAACATTATTAGCATCTCCATTTTTCTGAATAATAAAAACTTAATTACTACAGGATGTATATGTAGGAGTGAGATCAAAAACTCAAGCTTAAAAATGTTAAAAATAAAAGTTTAGCTAATGTATGAAATAAGATGCTGATCTAACTGGGATTATGAAATGAAAATTCTTTTCCAACGGTGTTTTTGCATCTTGTAAAATGGAGTTTATCAATATATTCAAATGCTTATGAGAAGTGATGTTGCATAAAAATGACTGCTCATTAAAAATTTTAATCAGTGAAGGTTGGTTTGCAATATGATTGGTTGCAACAGCGATTAGTGATAAATGGCTGCTGCCATTTTGCTGCCAATGGTGAAATCTTAAAACAAAAAAGCCACCCTTGAAGGTGGCTTAACTGCATGATTTTAATCATTAAATTTGGTGGCCCCTGCTGGGCTTGAACCAGCGACCAAGCGATTATGAGAACCGTGTACCCCCTATATATAACAAAGGCTTACAAGCATTATCAACAAGTTAAGTGTTGAATGTTGTTGAATGTTGTTGAGCTTATGAGTCTTGAGGGGACAAAAAGGGGGCTTAATTTTCCAGGGGGTTCATCCTCGTAGCCTCTTCAAGATGATCGGGAGCAAAGTGTGAATAGCGCATTGTCATCTTGATATCTGTATGTCCAAGAATGCGCTGCAACACTAAAATGTTGCCGCCATTCATCATGAAATGACTAGCGAAAGTGTGGCGTAAAACGTGCGAAAGTTGCCCGTCAGGCAGTGATAATTCAGCGCGTTGTACTGCCTTTCGGAAAGCTGAATAGCAGGGAGCAAACAAAGGTGAATTTTTTTTGGGGATCGGCAGTGAGTCATATAACGCCTGGCTAATAGGGACAGTGCGGTTACGATTGCCCTTCGTTTTGAAAAATGAAATTCGATTATTTGAAACCTGTTGTTTAGTTAAGCTCTCGGCTTCATTCCAGCGCGCCCCAGTAGCAAGGCAAATTCTTGCCACATGCCAAACGCTGGGGTTTCGACTATTCAAGCATTCAGCAAGAAGCCTTTTTATCGCATCAGCTTCAAGATAAATTAGCTCGCTTTCTTCAGATTTAAAAGGCCGCATCTGCTCTAAAGGGTTGTCGCTTTTCCAGTGGCCTAATCGCTTCAGCTCATTGAAAACTGCTCGAAAATAAGCTAGTTCAAGGTTGACGGTACGGGGAGAAACCTTTTCTACTCTGCTGGTGCGAGACAACTCGCCAGACAGGCGCTTTTTACGATAAATAGAGAAAAGCGTAGCAGTGAACTCATGCGCTAAAGGTTCACCCATACTGGCGCAAGCAAACTCCATGGCCCCTTTACGCCGTTCTCCGTCATCAAGCGTTATGCCGTGCTCGTCAAACCACTGGTTAACTAAATCTTTAAGTTTGCGGCGATCTTCTTTGCCATCTAGCCACGGTTTGATGTGGAGATTTTCCATAACGTGGTTCTGGTAGGCTAGAGCTTCACCTTTTGTTGAAAAAGTTCTGCGAATACGCTTGCTCGGTTTACCTTTTGGCTTCCCTTCTGGGTAAAAATCAAGAAGCCATTTGCCGTCGCTTTGTTTTCTAATAGACATATCAATCAATAATCGTTAGCACTATGCGGCCAATAATTTCGATCTCGTCCAGAGCGCAATCGAAAGAAAGCCCTCCGGCGACACCGCTTACTCTTACTTTTTTTACTGGAATACGAATCAACCTTCTTATGCTGATTTTGCCTTCGACGTTGATTAGCCATTCTCCGTCGTAAACTTCGCTTGTTTTGCAATCAACGACATATTGGGCTTTGTCCGTTTGTAAAAGCATGGGTAAGGCTGGGGAGGGGATACCCTCTCGGAATAGGGTTTTATCAAACGTAACATAACCTGAATCGTACAGTTGGCCATCAACAAGTTTTTGGCGCGAAAACTTCAAAGTGTCCGGCTCGTCGCCATCAAATTTTTTTCCTGAACCAGTAGATAACCATTCCAGTGAGGCCCCAGTTTCTGCAACGCATCTGACCACGATATCGGCAGGAAAAATACCCCTTTTAAAGCGGGCGGAAAGGCTGCTCGCCGCCATATCTAAGTGATCCGCAAGCTGCATTTTCTGAGAGAAGCCGTATGCCTCAGTGACTCGGTCTAAAACGACACTGCTGTGGTCAATTTTATCAAAGGGGAATTTGCTCATAATTTAGCCTAAATTCGCTTTTTGCAAAATTTTATTGATGTTTTGCTAAATGCGAATTAAAGTCTCTCCGTAGTTTGCAAAAAGTTGAATGTTATTGAATGTTGTTGAATGTTGTTGAGTGTTGATGCACTCACGCGAAATGAGGAGTTTGATGCATGCGTCCTAATATTACAATCACGATCCCGATCCCCTATATGCCTTTAGAAGAGTACTGCTTATTGACCGGCATCGCAGAAGGCACCGCCCGCGATATGATCCGTGATGGCCGTCTGCCAATCCGTGGTAAAGGCGATAAGCCCCGCGCTCGCGTCGAAGTAAACATGGCAGCCCTAACCGTTGAAGCCTTAAGCGAATGCCGAATTTCGCTTCAGGCGTAAACAATCTTACGAGTTAGGGATTAACTAATCATGTTTGATTATCAGGTTTCCAAACAACCGCACTTTGATAATGCCTGCCGGGCGTTCGCTGTTCGCCATAACATCCGCGAACTGGCCGACCGTTTAGGGATGAATCATCAGACTTTGCGCAACAAACTGAACCCGGATCAGGTTCACCAGTTAACGGCGATGGAGATTGCCGCGATTACCGATCTGACTGAAGACGCAACGCTAATCGACGGTCTGCTGTCGCAAATGAAATGTATGCCTGCCGTGCCGGTCAATGAAGCGAAAGCTGAGCGTGTAACTCATTACGTTTTGCAGGCGACGTCGGAGCTGGGAAAAGTGGCAGCTGCTGCCGTTTCGGGGCAGAAAATGACGCCTTCCTGTAAGAGTGCATTTATCGAAAACATCAATGCGGGCATCCGCTGTCTTTCGTTGATCGGCTTAAGCGTTCATGCCCGCGTGCATTCTAATCCAGCCCTGGCTAACACCGTGGATGCGATTAGCGGCCTTAGCGCTTCCATCGGTCTGAGTTAAGGAAAAATAATGATCTCAATGGCTGCGCTACTGAAGCGCCAAAGTCCGTTACCTGCATACGGTCATGGCTGGATTATGAACAAGGACGGCAAGCGCTGGAATCCGGCATTAAAACAGCAAGATTTTTCCAGTAATAAAAAAAACAGTAAAAGAGGTAAATTATGGCTATTAAAGCTGAAGCAGCACTTGCTGAAATAAAAGCGGGCGCAAGAGTGGCCGGACTGAATCACGTTGCCGAACTGCGCTCAAAATTTTGGGGCAACGATTGCGGAAAGGATATCAGCCGCTTTTTTGAAGAAATGCGTGATACCACTGACCGGAACTATCAGGAAAACAAGCGGGCATTAGGCGCTATTTTCTATCTGGCAAATATTCGGACTGAGCGGCATGAGCTTGATTTCAGTGAGCTGACCACTGATGAAAAAAGCGCGCTTATTCGTGCGATGAACCATTTTCGTGCAGTAGTGAGCTTATTTCCCAAGAGAATGACTCTGCCCAACTAATCAACCTTTTTAAATAAATGACGTCAACCCGTCGGGCATCCCTTGTCCCGCATTCAGGAAAAAGAGAAATGAGAAATATCGAAACCCGCAATTTTGACAGCGAAACAGAGGCGCTGGCCGCGTTGCTGAAAAAGGCCCGCACCGAAGAACGCAAAGACCGTGCGCTGGCCGTTTCCGATCGCCTGGCTGAGCTGGCCGCGCATATCCGTGAGCAGGAGCTAAATGGCACCGAAGCCGCCGAGCTTATCCGCCGCGAGGCTGAACGTTACACCAGTGAATCGCAGGAGCTGCACTGATGGCCGATTCAATGGATCTGGTGCAGCAGCGCACCGACGAAATGCTGGCGCGCAATATCGCCCAGGTAATTTATCGCCCGGTGACGGTCAGCGCCTCTTTTTGCGAAGATTGCGACGCGCCCATCCCTGAAGCGCGCCGCCGTGCCGTTCAGGGTGTTACCCGCTGCGTGAGCTGTCAGGAACTGGAGGAGCGCGCCAATGCTTTCAATTAATAATGGAACTCACGATATCGGTATCGCAAAAACCGGAGATTATGTTTTAGGTCGGATGGTATGGCGCACGGTTGAGGGAAAGCGTGTGCGTGTGTCCGAAGTAATGGCCGTTTACAAATCCGAGGCGCTATTAGCTCGCGATCTTATAAGTGATTGCATAGGCATTGCTGCCCATCGCAATGAAGTAAGCGAGTTAGGCCAAATGTCGGACATTTATAGCCGCCTGTTAATTGCCTGTCAGGAGATTTATTCAGTTCTTTCTCCACTGCGTGAGCAAAAAAAGGCTGAATATGAAAAGCGTATGCGTCAGGGGGAAGAGTGAACAAGACTATTTTAAAATGGGCCGGTAGCAAAGCAGGCGTTATGCCTGCTCTTTCCTTGCATCTGCCGCAAGGTGATCGCCTGGTTGAGCCGTTCGCTGGATCTTGCGCGGTAATGATGAATACGGATTTCCCGGCTTATCTGGTGGTGGACGTAAATCCTGATCTAATTAATATGTATCGCCAGATAAAGGAAATTACTAATCCGTTCATCGTTACTGCAATGAAATTATTTATTGATAATGAGAAAGCGGAAGATTATTACCGTATCCGTGAGGAATTTAACTCCTGCCCGTCACTAACATTGCTACAGCGCGCCACTTATTTCCTTTATTTAAACCGTAATGGATACCGTGGGCTATGTCGTTATAACCGTAAGGGAGAATTCAACATTCCATACGGTAATTACAAAAAGCCATATTTCCCAATGGCTGAAATTGAAGCGTTTGCCGAGAGGGCGCAGCGAGCCGAATTCATCTGCGCTGATTTTCGTGAAACCCTGGGCATGGTAAAAACCGGTGATGTGGTGTATTGCGATCCGCCGTATCACGGGGCGTTTACCGATTATCATACCGGCGGGTTTAGCGAAGACGACCAGCACTCACTGGCCTGTATTCTGCTGGGTATTTCTGAGCAAAATCCTGTTGCAGTATCCAACAGCGACACGCTTTTCACGCGCAGCATTTTCCGCGCATTCGACATTACCAGAATTAACGTAGCCCGCTCTGTTGGGGTCGCTGCTGGTAAGAGTAAGTGCGCGACAGAAATCGTTGCTGTTCGTGGCCCGAAGGCAAGCCCTGTTTTCATTGGTGTGGATATGGGCGCAAGCGATGATTATTCCGCGATAATCCCGGTGGCCCAATGATTCAGGAATACGCTTACCCGTGGAATGCACCACGGGAGGCTATCGCCAGCCCATACCTAACCTATGAAGAGGAGCACAGCCGCAGTCGAATGATTGCGGCTTTGTCGCATGCACAGAATTTACTGGAGAAGCAGCCGACGCTCGTTCAGCTTGACGTAAAGCGCCGCACCGGTGAGCTGGAAAAAACTCACGGCACAGCGCGTGCCAATGCGTACTTAACGAAAACGTTCGTCGAGCGCACATTGCCACGCGTTGAAAGCGTCAGCTCGCAGTATCGCCTCGGCGAAATGAGCGCCGGCACCTTTACGCTGCTTACCGGTAACGCCTCTGATAAAACCGGGGCCGCCGGTGCGGCGGGTACGCTGTGGGAGCTGATGAACCGCTTTAACCGCCTTCCGGATCTGGCCCGTGCCGACGTGGATTTACTGGCCGGGGATATCGCCAGCTTTATCCTGGCGGAAATGGTGCAGGCGCACGGCCAGTCTGAGAATGAATCAGACTATAAATACACGCACCGGGTTTACATGACGGCTGCGGCCATCACCCGCGAACTGAAGCAGATCCCGCCACTGTGGGAGAAAGTTACCTCGCGTATTTTCTGCCCGGAAGACGTGACGCCTGCGATCATGCGTATGCAGACCGAAAAATGGTGGAAAGGACGCCTGCGCCGCGTGGCTGCCTCATGGCGCGAGCACCTGCAAATAGCGCTCGCAAACGTCAGTAAAAAACATACCCCTTACGCCAGCACCATGACTGTAAACGAGTGGCGCGAGCAAAAGCGTCGCACGCGTGAATTCCTCAAGGGCATGGAGCTGGAAGACGAGGAAGGCAACCGCATCAGCCTGATTGAAAAATACGATGGCAGCGTGGCGAACCCGGCGATTCGTCGCTGCGAGCTGATGACCCGCATCCGTGGCTTTGAAAATATCTGCAACAATATGGGCTTTGTCGGCGATTTCTATACGCTGACCGCACCCGCCCGCTATCACGCCACAATCAAGACCGGCTATCGCAACCGCAAATGGAGCGGTGCCAGCCCGGTGGAAACGCAGCGCTATCTCTGCAACGTCTGGCAGAAAGTCCGCGCCAAACTGCACAGGGAAGAGATCCGCATTTTCGGCATTCGCGTGGCCGAGCCGCATCACGACGGTACGCCACACTGGCATATGCTGATGTTCATGCGCCCGGAAGACGTGCAGCGCGTCCGGCAGGTGATCCGCGATTACGCGTATCAGCAGGACAGCTACGAACTGACCACGGACAAAGCCAGAAAGGCCCGCTTTCATGCTGAGGCTATCGATCCGGAGAAAGGCAGCGCGACCGGCTACGTGGCTAAGTACATCTCCAAAAACATCGACGGCTACGCGCTCGACGGCGAGCTGGACGACGAAAGCGGCAAAGAGCTGAAGGAAACCGCGCCCGCCGTGTCTGCCTGGGCAGCGCGCTGGCACATCCGTCAGTTCCAGTTTGTCGGCGGTGCGCCGGTAACGGTTTATCGTGAGCTGCGCCGTATGGCTGACAGCGAAACGGCGCAGGGCTTAAGCATTGAGTTTGCCGCCGCGCACGATGCTGCAGACGCGGGCGACTGGGCGGAATATGTTAACGCCCAGGGCGGCCCGTTCGTGAAGCGTGACGAGCTGGCCGTGCGCACCTGGTATCAGGCAAGCGAAGACTGCAACGAGTACGGCGAGGAAACCGTGCGCATTAAGGGCGTTTACGCCACGTCAGTTGGTGAAGACACCCCGATCTTAACCCGCCTCGCACAGTGGAAGATTGTGCCAAAGCGCGCCGTTGACCTGGCCGTTGATTTTAAGGACGCGTCCGCGTCCTCTCGGAGTTCTGTCAATAACTGTACGGGAGGTTTGAGATCGCAGGATTCAAAACAGCCGGAAAGTGTTGATGATCGCGACCTTTCAGCGTTAACCCGTAAGGAGCGGCGACGACTGTTAGCCAGGGTAAGGGCTGATATACCGGAAAAAAGGCATCTTCAGCTGCGCCGCTCTGACAAAACAGAAGCAGCGTGCGATAACGTGATCGGCCAGATACGCGACATCACCCGCGAAACCATCAGCCGGGCAGTCGCCGTGCGCCTTATCAGCGGTACAGAAACCAAAATTGCCGGGCAGTGGTTCCGCAGCTCTGGCAGCGGTGAGCTTTTTAGCCCGAAGAGACGTATTGAGACGGTAGGCCTTTTATCAAAAGTTGAACGGCTTAAGCAACTTTCAGCAAAAAAATTGCCTTAGGCACTCTGCTTAAAACTAACAGGTTATCGGCTGAACCTAAGAAAAAGGCTAGTAGCGGTTAACTAATGCTCGTTACGAATTATGATAAAAAATACAAATCTATCAAAGTGATATAATTATTTATGCGCATCTTTAAAAGACTTTATATCATTATGAATGCTGTGATACTGTATGTATGTACAGTTGTTATTGGGGGGGAGGGTGTGAGTAGTGAATTACAAAAGCAGGTGATGCTTGAGCAGGTAGAGCTGATAGCTAGGCTTACTTCAGAAGGAGCCTGTAAGGAACGAGATAGAGTAGTTGCGTTAAACCTTATTGCTGAGATAGCACGTAATATTTCGATGACTAACAAACAGCTTCCAGTCGTGTTTTCGACTGCGACTTTTGGAGGATAGCTGGTGATGTGAAAGATAGCTCAAGTTGTATCGTTTTTGACCGATAATACTACTGCTAGCTCCTTAGGGGTTATAGTGTTCTCTAATACTATATGTAGTGGTTGAGTCTGAAAAATGCGTCTTGATGCTCAAAAAGTGTTGATTTTAAGGCACCACTAGACATTAATGAGCATGAGCCCAGCATCATTTTAGTCTCTTAGACAGATTTTTCTGATTGACGCTTTGACTGTTTGAGATGGCTGGATGTAAACTCTGGCCCCAAAATCATAAACGCGGCTGATTGATAATGGGGAAACCAAAAGGAAGTCCTAGATCTGCTCCTGCTAAAGTAACAGCAGCCCAGGCATTTCGAGATGTGATGATCAAAGCTATGACCACTGGTCAGTTAGTGCCGATCACAATCAGTATCGTATTAATGATTGCAGCATGGCGAATGCCGTCAGATGAGATTGGAAAATTAGCGAACCGCATACTTGATGGGTTTGTTGATCACTCTCTATTAGGTTACATCCTAGCGGTTATTGCCGTTCTGGCTTGGGCTTGGCACGCGTCGGTTATGCGTCGGTGCTTCGCTCTGGAGGCTAAAAGAATAGGCACTGAGAAGACGCAACATCAACAAGCGCGTACTACAATTTCATTGGGTACAAGCGATAAGTAGTAACATCATAAGGAGAAACTATGCTTACAGTGCTGTTCTATGTGCTGTTGAGTATGGCTGCAGCACACTTTATTTACGAGCGGATTCTACTCCCTTCGCTGAGGCTTCATTACCGCAACAAGCTGTTTGAGCTTCGAGATACAGTAAGAAACGAGATTATCTCAGACCATTCTGAAGATAATACGAAGGCAGCACAATTGGTTCACGAGGCGTTGAACAATGCGATCAATAGACTGCACCTCATGACCATCACAAACAGAGTCAGAGCAAAGATCCGTTTAGAAAGTAATCCAGAGATTAGGGCAAAGCTAAACAGAGAGGTTGAACTGTTCAAGCGGTGTAATAACTTGGTGATTAATCAATCAATTCAGGAGTCTGCGAAGATTTTGGAAAAAGTATACATAATCAATAACTTAATGTTGATATCGTATACTTTTCCATTTTACGTGGTTATAGCTTTAGTTGCTAATGTCGTTAAGGCAGCTAACAACTTGCTCACTCTCATTGGTGACAGAAAGAGTTTGGAGCAAGCTGTCATGCTTCTACCGGATCGCCAAGTTGCTAAGCTTGTGACTGCTGACGGAAGAGCTTTCGCGTAAATAAAAAACCGCCTGCTGGGCGGTTTTTTTTCGTGCATGCATAGGGTGCATGGATCCGCATGCACGATCCCCAAGTAAACATATAAACCATGACCAATGCTGGCGCCGTTTTTTTGCTTGATGCACCTGCATTAAAAACGATGCACAAAGCGGGCAGGCGTGGCGGGGATAGCATTGCGCGCGGAGGGGGTAAACATGTGTGCCGCAGGCTGCGTCAGCGCCCCGGAGGCGTGCGCAATGGTTTGGGGTGACAGAGGGGTGATTAAGCACGAGGGCCACGCAAAATGCGTCTGAGGGCGTCTGGCATTGGCCGGAATCGATGTGGTACAGTTTTAACCAATACGGTTACCCATGTAAGGGAATGATATGGATACAACTGAGCAGCTAAACGGGACTTACTTTTACGGCGGGCTTACCAACCTGTCTGCCGGAGAGCTTTATTTCTGGATAATGATTGATGTGACTGCCGAGCACTTCAGCGGTGCAAAAGATATCCTCGCGCTGGCAGCGATCTACTCGGGACAAAATACGATTGACGTATCCGGCAAGCTAAACGGGGCGTGGAAAGGCACCTCTTATGCTTCGGTTTATTCCCGCAAGCTGTTGCGTGATTATCGTCTTCCGTTCAGATTGCCTACGTGGATACAAAATCCTAAAAAGCCGCTTCAAATTAAAATGTTAATGACTCACAAGCTGGGGACGTTTGTCGGTCGCACAATCCCGGTTTTAGGTTGGGTAATTATGGCCGCTGATGTGGCGGAGATAGGCTGGAAAGCCACGGTAAAATACAACCGTATTGCCAATAAGGACGACAGGATATGGTAAGCGAGGATACAGAAAAGGCCGTATTTGCACTGGTTGAAGATTATAACGGCAGAAGTCTGTTCACGTTCAGGCGTTATAAGCTTGAGCTGGACACCGATCTGAACAACGACTTTCGCATGGATCCTATCGACGCGTATGAGTTGCTGGAACGCTATGCTGACAAGTTTGGCATTGACCCTGGCACTATCACATTTGCCGAATATTTCCCGGAAGATTTTACCGCGCCCCATGATCCGCTGACTATTCGTCTGTTGGTTGAGTCTGCACGGGCCGGTCGCTGGCTGGGTAAATAATTAACGCCTGCAAAGGCAGGCGCTATATCTTCAGTTTGCTGCGGCCGCTTCCAGTGAATAGGGCCGGAATGCAATCACCTCTTCCCCCATCCAGTCGTTAATCTCCTTCAGCCGCTCCTGCAATGGCGTTAACTCATTCCTGACAAAAACCTGTGACGCCTTCACCGCATCCCCGAACCCACCGGAGTTGTCCGGGATAATCCCCATCATCTGCGGCGGCACGCGGTGCGCGCTTAACAAGTCGTCGCGGCTCGCCTTTTTGATGTTAAAGAAATCATCTTTCGTTGCCACCTCGCTGAGCGGCAGAATTTTAATCCCGTCCGGCTTGCCGTTCGGCGCGTACATAAACAGGTTGCGGAAGTTGCCCAGGCCTTTCGTGTCGCGCATTGCCTGGCGCATCCGATCCACGTCGCTGGAACTCTGCGCCGCGTCGGTCATATACAGGATGTAGCCCGCGTGCGCGCCGTTCTGATAGTACTTGCGGCGAAACAGCGTGGCCGCCTCGTTCAGCCAGGCGGAGTTAAGCGCGCTGAGGTATTCCGGCAGGCCGTAAAGCTCCTGATTAATGTCCGGCTCAATCAGGTGAAACACGCTGCCGGCTGCAAACTGGTGCGGCTCCTTCCAGTCGTTCACAAACCAGTATTCGCCGTCCTTCACGCCCTTACGGGTAAATTTTGCCGGGGTGGTTTCCAGCCTGAACGGCTTGCCGAGGCTGTTGTGACGCAGCTCGGCAAAGGCATTCCCGAACACCAGATAATCCAGCGCGAACTTGCTGAACTCCTGCTGGCTTAACATCGGGTGCGGAATGAACGTTGAGGCCAGAATGTTGCGCTTAACGTAAATCGGCGAGCTGTGATGCACCGCCGAACGCAGGCTTTTTGCCAGCCCGTGAAAGCTCACCGGCGGCTCGTACCAGCGCCCGTTTCCGATACACTCCGCATAATCCAGAATGTCGCGCTTATCCATGACCGGAGTGGGTTCGCCAAAGGTAAAAGCCTCGACCGGCTGCGGCGCGGCCGGTGCCGCTGGTGCTGCCTTGAATGCCTTACGGCTGCGTTTTTTCATCAGTAAAATTCCACAAAAGAAGGGTTAACGCCGCCGCTGGCGGCGGTCAGTGGTTCGTTTAACAGCGCGTGCATAATTGCCCAGGCGACGTCGGCGTGGCTGGCGTCCTCGCTGCGGCTCGCCTCATAGGTTGAGCGGTTGCCGCTGGCGGTCATGGTTTTACGGATCGCCATAAAGGACTGCGTGATATCGGTGCTTCCGGCGTCGTATTCCAGGCGGCCGCTGCTGATAGTGTCTTTTGCCTTCAGCACCATCCCTGTCTTCACTTCCGGCGAATAGCGGATTTCACGCGCGGCCGGGTAGAACTGCCGTACCAGCTGAAAAACGCCCTGGCCGATGCCGGTGGCGTCCACGCCGATGTACTCCACGCAGTATTTTTTCGTTAAGTCCTCAATGGATTTTGCCTGCGCGGCAAAGTCCATCCCGCGCCACTGGTGATGCTCCAGCACGCGAAACTTGCCGCCCGCAACCAGCGGCGGCGCAATCACGGCGCAGCCCGCGCTGTCGCCGGTGTGCGACGGGTCATAGCCAATCCACACCGGGCGGTAATCGAACGGGCGCAGCGCGTAAGGGTTAAAGTCCGTCCATTCTTCCAGGCTGTCGATCATGCAGGTCTGCAGCTCGGCAAACGGGAACACGCTGGCCTCGTCGTCCACAAACTCGCACATTAAAAGGTTCTGATATTCCGACGGGCTGTACTCAAGCGAAAGCTGGTCCAGGTCAAACAGGTTACAGCCGCCGGTCAGCGCGTCCTCAACGGTGACAATCTGCCGCCACTGGCCATCGCCGCACAGCGCGCCTTTTGCAAGATGCGAGTGCGATAAATCCAGCTCGATACGGTCGTCTTTGCTGCGGCGTCCCTTGTTAAACAGCTCGCCCGACCAGAACGGATACGCGCTGTGCGACAGGCTCGACGGTGTGGAAAAGTACGTGGTGCGCCATTTCTTGTGCAGCGACATGCCGCTGGCAACCTTGCGCAGCTCCTGAAACTTCGGGATCCAGAAATATTCGTCGAGATAGAGGTTGCCGGTGTAGCTCTGCGCGGTGCGCACGTTGGTGCCCAGGAAAATCAGCCGCGCACCGTTCGGCAGCACAATCGGATCGCCCTTGAGGTCAACGTCAACCTGCCGGGCAAAGTCGATGATGTAGTTTTTGAAAACGTGCGCCTGCGCCTTGCTGGCCGACAGAAAAATCTGGTTGCGACCGGTGGTCAGCGCATCAATCAGCGCCTCGCGGGCAAAGTAAAACGTCGCACCAATCTGGCGGGACTTCAGAATGTTGCGGATGCGGTGATCCAGCCCGGCCCGGTGCCAGTTGAGCTGATATTCAAAGCAGTTATCCATAAACAGGCCGGTCAGTTTGTCGGTCTGCTCGTCGCTGAAAACGTTTTTAATTACCGGCTGGCGCTCGCCCTTATTGCGGTTGCGCACGTTGGGATTAAGGTCAGCCTCGTTACCTGAACCGCGGTAGCGCTCGACGCGGGCCAGGCGTTCTATCTGGCGGCCCAGCGCGTCTATCTCCTTGTAGTCCCCGTTGCCTTTGACCTCTTTCATGATGAGCTGAATTAACCGCGCCTCCATGCTGGCCTCGACGCGGCTGATGGGCGCGATATCTTCCCATGCGTCGCGCAGCTTCCAGCTCTGCACGGTCGGTGTTTTCTGGCCGAGCGTCTCCGCAATCTGGCGCACGGAATATCCCTGCCAGTAAAGCAGCGCAGCCTGACGGCGCGGATCGCTGATGGTGGTTTGTATGTTCATGCCGACAAGGCTACCGGGGCGCAAAAAGACGCGCCTGCAGTGCCTGTTTGCTGGTCGCTGAGCGGGCTGGCTTTCGTTGAGCGGACGGCCCGTGGCGGGGAAACTGGCCCCGACCTGAACGAACCCACAACCGGAGCCTGATTAATGGCAACTAAAGCAAAGCGTTTTCGTATCGCAGTGGAAGGCGCAACCACCGACGGCCGCGAGATTTCCCGCGACTGGATTTCGCAGATGGCGGCGAACTATGACCCGGCGATGTACGGCGCGCGCATCAACATGGAACACATCAAGGGCTACACGCCCGACAGCCCGTTTCGCCGCTATGGCGACGTTACCGCCCTGAGCGCGGAAGAAATCGTGGACGGCCCGCTCAAGGGCAAGCTGGCGCTGTACGGTGAAATCAGCCCGACGCCGGAGCTGGTTGAGCTGACCAAAGCCCGCCAGAAAATTTATACCTCCATCGAGGTCAATCCGAAGTTTGCCGACACCGGCGAGGCGTACCTGATAGGACTTGCCGTCACCGACGACCCGGCGAGCCTCGGCACCGAAATCCTGAGTTTCAGCGCCACGGCGTCAGCCAATCCGCTGGCGTCCCGCAAGCAGCACAAAGACAACCTGTTTACCGCCGCTGAAGAAACGCTGATCGAGTTTACCGAAGAGGCCGATCCGGTGCCGTCGCTGCTGGCCCGCGTTACCGCGATGTTCTCCGCGAAGAAAAAAGGCGCCGATCTGCAGTTTGCGGACGTCAGCGCGGCCGTGACCGCCGTAGCCGAGCAGGTGCAGCAGAACGGCGAGGCGCAGGCGCAAAACCTGTCGGCGCTGGAAGTCGCTTTAACCGAACGGCTCGACGCGCTGGAGCTGCAGGCCGGGGAAGACCGCACCGCGTTTACCGCGCTGCAGGCACAGCTTGCGAAAACAGACGGCGGCTTTTCCCGTCGCCCGGCTTCGACCGGCGGCGACAGCACCGCCAGCGTGCAGACCGACTGCTGATTCCCGGCGTGCAGATTGGCCGCTGATTAAAACATTTAACTGAATACAGGAGCGCAAATGCGCCAGAACACCCGCTTTAAATTTAACGCTTTCATGACCCGCCTGGCGGAGCTGAACAACGTCGAAACCGGCGACATGAACAAGAAATTCACCGTTGAGCCAGCGGTGACGCAAACGCTGATGAACCGCGTGCAGGAGTCGTCGGACTTCTTAACGCGCATTAACATCGTGCCGGTGTCCGAAATGAAGGGCGAGAAAATCGGGATCGGCGTGTCCGGCTCGATTGCCAGCACCACCGACACGGCGGGCGGCGACGAACGTGAAACCGCCGACTTCTCCGCGCTGGACAGCACCGGCTACGAGTGCGTGCAGGTTAACTACGACTTTCATATCCGCTACAACACGCTTGACCTGTGGGCGCGCTATGAAGATTTTCAGGCCCGCCTGCGTGACGCCATTATCAAGCGCCAGTCGCTCGACCGCATCATGATCGGCTTTAACGGCGTGTCGCGCGCCAAAACCTCCAACCGCGCCAAAAATCCGATGCTGCAGGACGTGGCGGTTGGCTGGCTGCAGAAGTACCGCAACGACGCGCCGGAGCGCGTGATGAACAAAACCACGGCGGAAGACGGCACCGTGACCGACGGCGTGCTGATCGGTAAAGGCCGCACCTACGCCAACCTTGACGCCGTGGTGATGGATGCAACCAACACCCTAATCGAGCCGTGGTATCAGGAAGACCCGGAGCTGGTTGTTGTCTGCGGTCGTCAGCTGCTGGCCGACAAGTATTTCCCGCTGGTTAACCAGGTGCAGGCCAACACCGAGGCGCTGGCGGGCGATCTGATTGTGAGCCAGAAGCGTATCGGCAACCTGCCCGCCGTGCGCGTGCCGTACTTCCCGGCGGACGCGATGCTGATCACCCGCCTGGACAACCTGTCGATTTATTTTCAGGAAGGCACGCACCGCCGCATGATCGACGAGGTGGCGAAGCGCGACCGCATCGAAAACTACGAGTCCATCAACGAGGACTACGTGGTGGAGGATTACGCGGCGGGCTGCCTGATTGAAAAAATCACCCTGTCCGACGCGCCTGCAGCAGCGACACCGGAGGCATAACGCATGTTAAGCCCTGCCCGACGTCACCTTATGCGCCAGCAGGCGGAAGCGGCCTCGCAGCAGGCCAGCAACCCGCTGCGCCACGCCAACGGCTACGAGCTGATGCTGCTGAAGCTCAACGACGACAAGCGCCGCCTGAAGAAAGTACGCTCGCAGGAGCGCAAGGCCGAACTCAAGCGGCAGATGCTGCCGGAGTACCTGCCCTGGGTCGCGGGCGTGCTGGCGAAAGGCAAAGGCGCGCAGGACGCCGTACTGATGACCGTCATGATCTGGCGGCTGGATGCGGGCGACGTGCCGGGCGCGCTGGAGATTGCCCGGTACGCGCTTCAGCACGGGTTAGTGCCGCCGTCGGGCTTTAAGCGCGACGCGACCGCCTACCTGCTGGCCGAAGAGGTGGCCGACGCGGCGACCCGCACCCGGACGCTGCAGCAGGCTGTCGATATCGGCCCGCTGCTGGCAACGCTTGAGCTGACGAAATCCGCAGACATGCCCGATCAGGTGCGCGCCAAGCTGCACAAAATCACCGGGTACGTGCTGCGCGATGCGGGCAGGGCTTTGGATGCAATGGAACACCTTACACGGGCGCTGCAGCTGCACGAGGGCTGCGGCGTCAAAAAAGACATTGAGCGGCTGGCTACTGACCTGAAAAAGCAGGCCCTTGCCCGCCGCTGACCGAACGCGCCCCGCGCCGGGCGGCAGAGCTGCAACGCATTTTTAATGCCTGCGCGGCTCTCCACCGCCCACCTATTTTAAGGCCGACTATGAACACGATTGTGATACCCGCCCCGCGACCGGCAGACGATGCCGAACCGCCGGTAAAGAACACCTTTTTCTGGCCTGACGTGAACCTGCAGCAGCTGCGTAACACGCTGCGCTATGAGGGCACCGTGACCGCGCAGCGCCTGCGCCTTGCGGTAAAAACGGCGATTTCCGAAGTGAACGCCGAGCTGTACGACTGGCGCGCCGAACAAATGGCGGCGGGCTTTACCACCCTGGCCGACGTCCCGGCGGAAAGCTTTGACGGCGAAAGCGAAAAGGTCACGCATTATTTTGCCGCCGTCAGCGCCCTGACCGGTGCCGCCATCGTTGAGCGCTATCGCGGCTACGACGCCAGCGGCAAAAAAGGCGCCGAGGTGGAGGCGAGCGCGGACGAGTACTGGCGCGACGCGCGTTTCAGCATCAGCCGCATCGCCGGGCGTCCCGGCTGCATCGTGAGCCTGCTGTGATTATTTACGCGCAGCAGGGCGACACCGTAGACCAGATTTGCTGGCGGTACTACGGACGCACGGCGCAGGCCGTCGAACTGGTTTATGCCGCCAATCCGGGGCTGGCCGAGAGCGGGCCGGTATTAATGCACGGCTGCGAGGTTACGCTGCCCGACCTGCCGGAATCGTCAGCGGATGAAACCGTCAACCTGTGGGACTGAAAAAGATGGAGAAAATCAATTCGCTGGTGAACTACCTGATCGGCCTGGTGCTGATGTGGTTCGGCCGTCACACGCCGCAGGATATCGCCTTTATGGTCGGTTCCGGCGTCGCCGTGGTGACGCTGGTGATTAACGTGGCGACGTTTTTTATCAACTGGCACTACCGCCGCAAAACCTGGGAGCTGCAACAGGCGCTGGCTAAGGGGAAAGGCAATGAAAGCCGCTAAACACTGCGCCGTGCTGGCGGTGCTGGCAATTGCAACGCTGCTGCCGCAGTTTAACACGCTGAAGATATCCGACGGCGGGCTGGCGCTGATTGCCGACGCCGAAGGCTGCCGCACCTCGCCCTATCAATGCAGCGCCGGGGTCTGGACAAACGGGATCGGCCACACCGCAGGCGTGACGCCGCAAAGTCACGTCAGCGAGCGGCAGGCCGCCGTTAATCTGGTGTACGACGTGATGCGCGTGGAGCGCGGGATTGATGCCTGTATGCCCGCCATGCCGCAGCCGGTCTATGATGCGGTGGTGTCGTTCGGCTTTAACGTGGGCGTGCGCGCGGCCTGCACCTCGACGCTGGCCGGTTTTGTCCGGCATGGCGAGTGGCAACGCGCCTGCCTGCAGCTTGACCGCTGGGTATACGTGAACGGCGTCAGAAATGCCGGGCTGGAAAACCGCCGCCAGCGTGAAAAAGCCTGGTGCTTAAAGGGGGCGTTATGATCCGCCTGTTAGCGGCGCTGCTGGCCGTGGCGCTGGTCGCGCTGGGCCTGACCGGCTGGCGGCTGAATACGGCAAACGGCCACCTTACCGATGCGCAGCGCATTATCGGCACGCTGTCCGCCGGAATTGAAAGCCGCGATAAGGCGATTACCCGCCTGAACGACCAGGCAAAAGCGGGCCAGAAACGCGAGGCCGCGCTGCGCCTGCTGCAGGGCCGTGCCGGTGCCGCCGCCCTTAACCGTGAACTGACCATACAGAGGGAAACCGATGCCAACCCGACTTTACGCAGCTGGTCTGCTGCTGCTCTGCCTGCTGACGTTATCCGGCTGCAGTCGCGGCCCGCATTCAGCAACGCCCGAGATTATCTGGACTGGCTGTCCGCGCGTGACAAGCTGCCCGCTGCCGGGCAACAGCCTGCAGACCCAGGGCGATTTAGCGGCGGATAACCGCCAGTTAGAGGCTGCGCTTGCGTCGTGCGGGCTGCAGGTGGAAATCATCAAAGAATGCCAGGAGCAACACGATGGAGAAACCGAAACAGCTACGCCGGGCGCTGACCGACAGCGTGCCGCTGCTGCAAAGAAACCCTGACGGGCTGAATATGTTTATCGACGGCGGGCGCATCGTCTCAACGCTCGCCAGCTCGCTGTCTTTTGAGTATCAGTATCAGCTTAATCTGGTCGTGACCGACTACGGCGACGATATCGACCTGCTGATTGTGCCGCTGCTGGCGTGGCTGCGCGAGAACCAGCCCGACATTATGGCGACCGAAGAAAAGCGGCGTACCGGCTTTACCTTTAAGGCTGACGTGCTGAGCGACACCCTGTGCGATATCAGCATTGATTTGCAGCTGACGGAGCGCGTGATTGTGAAGCAGGAAGGCGACGCGCTGCACGTCAAGCACGCGGGCGAAAACCCGCTGCCGGATAACGTGGCGCGACCAACCCAGCTTTACGCGGGCGGTGAACTGGTCAGCGGGCTGCAGCTGTGAACGGGCTGGAAGCGTTCGACGCCAGGCTAAACGCGCTTATCGGCAATCTGTCGCCCGCTGCCCGCAAGGAGATGGCACGCACCATCGCAAAGCGCCTGCGTGCCGGTCAGCAGCAGAATATCAAACGCCAGCAGGCGCCGGACGGCACGGCGTTTAAGCCGCGCAAGGCACCGGTGCGCAAAAAGAAAGGCCGGATAAAGCGCGAGATGTTCGCCAGGCTGCGCACGGCTAAATACATGAAGGCAAAAGGCACCGCCGACGACGCCGTGGTGGAGTTTGCCGGAAACGTGCAGCGCATGGCCCGCGTGCATCATTACGGGCTGCGCGACCGGCCAGCCCGAGGAGGAAAGGAAATCCAGTACGAGGCCCGCCCGCTGCTTGGCCTGAGCGACGGCGATTTAAAACTGATTGAAGACGAAATCACTAATCACCTTTCAAAGTAATCTGTCCGGCCATTTATCAACGGGCGGCATACGATTGCCCCCAAATCATCCCGAAGCAACACTACCGGCATGAACTCACAAACCCCCGAAATCCTGCGCCTCTTGCGCAACCTGATCCGCATCGGCACCGTTTCTGCCGTCAATCTTGACGACGGGCTGTGCCGGGTGGATACCGGCAACAACACAACCAACTGGCTGCACTGGCTGACCGGCCGGGCCGGTCGTACCCGTTCATGGAATGCGCCGTCGGTCGGCGAGCAGGTGCTTGTCCTGTGCCTGGGCGGCGAGCTGGACACCGGCTTTATTTTGCCGGGCGTGTTCTCTGACGAAAATCCCGCGCCGTCGGCCTCGGCTGACGCGCTGCACTGGTCGTTTCCCGACGGCGCGGTGATTGAGTACGAACCTGCCAGCGGCGCGCTGAAGGCAACCGGCATCCAGACCGCAACCATTCAGGCCGCCGTCAAAATCATGCTGGACTCGCCCGAGGTGGAATGCTCCGCCCTGTTGAAAACCGCCACGCTGGAAGTTACCCAGGGCGGCACGATGAAGGGCGACGTTACGCACAGCGGCGGCAGCTTCAGCTCTAACGGCATCATCGTTGATTCCCACAAACACGGCGGCGTGAAGTCCGGCGGCGACACGTCGGGAGGGCCGCAGTAATGACCGTGCGATATTCCGGCATGAGCCGCGACACCGGCGAGGCGCTGACCGATCTTGACCACATCCGCCAGTCGGTGCGCGACATTCTGTTAACGCCGGTCGGTTCCCGCGTGATGCGCCGCAGCTACGGCTCGCTGCTGTCCGCGTTAATTGACCAGCCGCAAAACGAGGCGCTGCGCCTGCAGATTATGTCGGCCTGCTACATGGCGATTTTGCAGTGGGAGCCGCGCATAAGGCTGACCGGCATCTCTTACGAATCTGCGTTCGACGGCGGCATGGTGGTCGAAATCACCGGCAGCCGCACCGATACCGCGCAGGATTTTTCCTTAACCGTACCCGTGAGCTGATATGGCAACTATTGACCTGAGCCAGCTACCCGCGCCCGACGTGGTGGAAGCGCTGGACTATGAAACGTTACTCAACGAGCGAAAGGCCACGCTGGTATCGCTGTACCCGGCGGAGCAGCAGGACGCCATCGCGCGCACGCTGGCGCTGGAGTCCGAGCCGGTGGTCAAGCTGCTGCAGGAAAACGCGTACCGCGAGGTTATTCTGCGCCAGCGCGTCAACGAGGCGGCAAAGGCCGTGATGGTGGCGTATGCCCTGGCGGATGATTTAGACCACCTCGGCGCAAACAACGGCGTCGCCCGCCTGACGCGAACGGCCGCCGACGACACCACAACCCCGCCGACCGCCGCCGTGATGGAAAGCGACGACGATTACCGCGTGCGCATCGCCGCCGCCTTCGAGGGGCTGAGCGTGGCCGGGCCGTCCGGCGCCTATGAGTACCACGCGAAAAGCGCCGACGGTCGCGTGGCCGATGCGTCCGCCATCAGCCCGTCGCCCGCCTGCGTGACCATCACCGTGCTGTCGCGCGAGGGCAACGGCGAGGCGGACGCCGACCTGCTGGCCGTGGTGGACAAGGCGCTGAACGACGAGGACGTGCGCCCGGTGGCCGACCGGGTCACGGTGCAGTCGGCGGCAATCGTGGATTACGCCGTGGAGGCCGTTTTGTACCTCTATCCGGGGCCGGAAGCCGAACCCATACGCGCCGCTGCCGGGGCAAAGCTTGCCGCCTTTGTCACCACGCAGGCGCGCCTCGGCAGGGATATCCGCAAATCGGCCCTGTACGCCGCGCTGCACGTTGAGGGCGTGCAGCGCGTGGAGCTGGCGCAGCCTGCCGCCGACGTGGTGCTGGATAAAACGCAGGCCGCGTACTGCACCGGCTGGTCGATTGTGGTCGGGGGTTCGGATGAGTGATCGCCTGCTGCCGTCCGGCTCGTCGGCGCTGGAGGTGGCCGCCGCCGAAGCCTGCGCCACGATTGAAAGCATTCCGGCACCGCTGCGCCGGTTATGGAACCCGGATACCTGCCCGGCGGAGCTGCTGCCTTATCTCGCCTGGGCGTGGTCGGTTGACCGCTGGGACGCTGGCTGGAGCGAGTCCACAAAGCGCGCCGTCGTTAAAGCCTCGCAGTACGTGCACAGGCACAAGGGCACGCTCGGCTCGATCCGGCGCGTGGTGGAGCCGCTTGGCTACCTGATCCGCATCGTTGAGTGGTGGAAAACCGGCGGCGAGCCGGGCACCTTTCGCCTGGACGTGGGCGTGCTGGATACCGGCATTACCGGGGAAATGTATAACGAGCTGGAGCGCCTGATTGCCGACGCGAAGCCGTGCAGCCGCCACCTTGTCGGGCTGTCGGTTAACCTCGACGCCAGCGGCGCCCTGCCGGTTGCCGCCGCCTGTTACAGCGGCGACGAGCTGACGGTTTACCCCTATACCCCTGAACTTATCAGCGTCGGCGGGCCGGTTTATTCCGGCGCGGCGGTGCATCTTATTGACCTGACGGAAGTGAGCGCATGACCACTAAATATTTTGCCCTGCTGACCAGCCAGGGCGCGGCAAAACTGGCGAACGCTGCGGCGCTCGGCACTAAATTGCAGATTACCGACATGGCCGTGGGCGACGGCGGCGGCACGCTGCCCACACCCGACGCGGCGCAGACGAGGCTTATCGGCGAAAAGCGCCGGGCCTCACTTAACGCCCTGACGGTGGATGCGGCCAACAGCAGCCAGATCATCGCCGAGCAGATTATCCCGGAAAGCGACGGCGGATTCTGGATACGCGAAATCGGGCTGTTTGACGCCGACGGCGTGATGATTGCTGTCGCCAACTGCGCGGAAACCTACAAGCCGCAGCTCGCCGAGGGCAGCGGCCGCACGCAGACCGTGCGCATGATTTTAATCGTCAACAGCACGAGCGCGGTTACGCTGAAAATCGACCCGTCCGTGGTGCTGGCAACGCGGCAGTACGTGGATAATGCAGTGATTGAGGTGAAGGCTTACGCCGACAAGGCGCTGTCCGCGCACGTCACCGCCGCTAATCCGCATAAGCAGTACCTGCAGACCGCAAACGCGCTGGCGGAAATTAAGGACGCCGGGCTGGTTACAAAAGCGCTGGCCGCGCTGGGGCTGGGCGACGGGTCGGCGGTGCCGGTTGGCGTGCCGCTGCCTTATCCGGCGGCAACCGCGCCCGCTGGCTGGCTGAAGTGCAACGGCGCATCGTTCAGCGCCACCGCTTACCCGCTGCTGGCGAAGGTGTATCCGTCGCTGAAGCTGCCGGACTTACGCGGCGAGTTTATCCGAGGCTGGGACGACGGGCGCGGCGTGGATACCGGGCGTGCCTTGTTGGCCGCGCAGGGGGACGCAATCAGAAACATTACGGCAGCGTTTACCACTAATAACGGCTGGGGGTTCAGTGGGGCTTCCGGGGCCTTTTATACCGACGCGCTGAATCCGGCATCGACCCGCTTTGCAACCGACACCAACTCGGGTTCAACGACTAACAATGCTTCGCGGTTCATGCTGGATGCATCGCGACAGGTTCCTACTGCGGGCGAAAACAGGCCGCGCAACATCGCATTTAACTACATCGTGAGGGCCGCATAATGGCAAAGATTACTTTGGATAAAAACGGCCTGGCGAAATCGGCCGGCACGCTGACGGTTTACAACTACGACAGCCTGAGCGGCGAATTTACCGGCGCGACGGATGAATATTTACCGCAGGGCGTGGGCGTCCCGGCGTGCGCCTGCAGCAGCGCGCCGCCGTCGGCAAAGTCGGGCCTCGTGGCGGTTTACCGGGACTGCGGCTGGCAGACCGTAGCCGATCACCGGGGCGAAACGGTTTATTCCACGGCGGACGGTTCGGCGACAGCAATCACCGCGCCGGGTGATTATCCGGCAGGCACCACCACGCAGGCACCGGCAACCGCGTTTGATAAATGGGACGGCGGAAAATGGGTAACGGACAGCGACGCGCAGCGGGCCGCAGCGGTAAGTGAAGCCGAAGCGGAAAAGGCCGCGCGCATCAGCGAGGCCAACAGCACGACGCAGGCGTGGCAGACGCAGCTGCGGCTCGACATTATCACCGATGCGGATAAGGCATCGCTTACCGCGTGGATGAAGTACGTGCAGGCCGTGCAGGCCGTTGATACCGCCGCGCCAGATATTGACTGGCCAGAAAAACCTAATTGAATAGAAGGTTTTCATTAGAGTAAGACTTTAGTCTCAATAAATAATGTTTTTTTTAGCTATGGGTTAGAGTATGTTTATACTTCCTTTATTGAATAAAATGCTCATAACCCACCGCATTTGTAAAAAATGATATGGTGTTTAAAAGCGTTGGCGAAATATTTCTCAGATGGTGAGGTTGCCTTGTGTTTTCTTTTTTAAATGATGACGTTCGGGAAGAGATTAACTTCTGTGGTAAAGTGATAGAAAAAAGATACACGGATATTTACGATAAAGCAAAAAACAGAGATCCTGCCAGCTGGAATGAACATGAGCTGGTTGCTGTTATTTATATATCTGCATGGCGACACCTGGCCGAAAATCTAAAATATCCAGAGATTTTCGACAAAAGGACTGCTTATTGTAGGGATACTGCAGGTAAACACTTAACTAACAGAATCTTTCTACAGTCAGAACCTAGGTTTTATTTACATGTGTTATTAAGATTTGCATGGGAGTATAATTTATGCTTAAGTTCTAACCTATTTAATCTTGATCATTTTTGTTTGCAGGGGAATTTTTTAGAAAAATTAGATAATGTAAGGCCAGAGGTGTGGGGAGGGGATTCAAACAACCACTCTTTTTCTTTCTCCTGGATCAAAAACAATCTACCGTTTGAGGTCTACAAGGATTTTTTGAATAGTAATAACCTTAAGGAAGCAAAAAAGCTAACGGATAACATAGAATTTGAAAGAGAAAGACTTAAAGATAGCGTTAATGACATAATAGAAAAAGCAACCAGTAGTGTTGAGTATCTTGATGCTGTGCGTAAAGAGGCTGACGATTTAGGCGCCAGGTTAACTGACATTAAAAGAGAAGGTAACTTCAAGCTTCTGGCAAAAGCTTTTTCTACAATTAGAAAGGAAAAAAAGAAAGAAGTAATTTATGCACAGTTTAGGGCTTGGTCATTTATAGTGCTGCTTATATTGCTACCAATATCTTTATTTTCTTACTTCTTTTTTAAAGATATACCGTTAAATTGGTCTAGCTCTTTGCATTACATACCTTTAGTAAGTCTGGAGTTGTTGTTTTTCTATTTCATGCGGCTTTTTTACGTTGAGGTGAAGTCCCTCAAAAGTCAATTGGTTCAAATAGATCTCAGGCTTAATCTTTGTGAATTTATCTATGATTATGTCGAGACTAAAGATAAAACATCTCATTCTGAAAAGGTTGATGAATCATGGAAGTCCTTTGAAGCATTGATATTTAGCCCTATACAGCCTAATGAAGATAAAATCCCTTCAGTGATGGACGGCACTGATGTTTTGGCTGATTTGGTCGGGAAAGTTTTAAAAGCTAAAGGATAAAATCAGGTCAGAATTTTAGCCAATATGTTTTAGTTTGATTAAGAGTGCATGAGTCAGTGATTTTCATAGTTCTGCACGCTCATGTCTCAACAAGATGCAACATGATGCACCGCCCCGCCTGACCTGACAATCTGAGCGCACCCATAACACGGAGTGCATCAGATGTCTGATTATCATCACGGTGTGCGCGTCGTCGAAATCAACGACGGCACGCGCACCATTTCCACCGTCTCCACGGCAATTGTCGGGCTGGTCTGTACCGCCGACGACGCCGACGCCACCGCGTTTCCGCTGAACACGCCGGTACTGTTAACCAACGTGCAGGCCGGTATCGCCAAAGCCGGTAAAAAAGGTACGCTGGCCGCCGCGCTGCAGGCGATCGCCGACCAGTCAAAGCCCGTTACCGTCGTGGTGCGCGTGGCTGAAGGCGCGACCGAAGCGGAAACCATTTCCAATATCATCGGCACCACCGACGAAAACGGCCAGTACACCGGCATGAAAGCGCTGTTAAGCGCGCAGACCCAGCTCGACGTTAAGCCGCGCATTCTCGGCGTGCCGGGCCTCGACTCTTTAGAAGTGGCGACCGCGCTTGCCAGCATCGCGCAGCAGCTGCGCGCCTTCTGCTACGTCTCGGCGTGGAACTGCAAAACCGTCTCTGACGCGAGGAAGTACCGCGAAAACTTCAGCCAGCGCGAAATCATGGTTATCTGGCCGGATTTCATTGCCTGGAACACCACGGCCAACGCATCTGAAACCGCGTACGCCACGGCGCGGGCGCTGGGCCTGCGCGCCAGAATCGACAACGACACCGGCTGGCACAAAACGCTTTCTAACGTCGGCGTGAACGGCGTCACCGGGATTTCTGCGGGCGTCTTCTGGGACCTGCAGCAGACCGGCACCGACGCCGATCTGCTGAATGAGGCCTGCGTGACCACGCTTATCCGCAAGGACGGCTTTCGCTTCTGGGGAAACCGCACCTGCAGCGACGATCCGCTGTTTGCCTTTGAGAACTACACCCGCACCGCGCAGGTGCTGGCCGACACGATGGCTGAGGCGCATATGTGGGCCAACGATAAGCCACTGACGCCGGTACTGGTGCGCGAGATTATCGCGGGCATCAATGCCAAATTCCGCGAGCTGGTGAACGCCGGTTATCTGCTGGGCGCATCATGCTGGTATGACGAAAGCGCCAACGACAAGGACACGCTGAAGGCGGGCAAGCTGTCGATTGACTACGACTACACGCCGGTGCCGCCGCTGGAAGATTTAACCCTGCGCCAGCGCATCACCGACAAATATCTGGCGAACTTCGCCGCATCCGTAAACAGCTGAGGACTGAAAAATGGCACTGCCACGAAAACTCAAGGGGATGAACCTCTTTAACGACGCCAACAGCTATCAGGGCGTCGTCACCAGCGTCACGCTGCCGAAGCTGAGCCGCAAGCTTGACCCGTTCCGGGGCGGTGGCATGAGCGGCGCGGCGCATATCGATATGGGTCTGGACGACGATGCGCTGGATATGGAATGGAGCATCGGCGGTATTGACGAGCTGGTGCTGACGCAGTGGGGCGCGACGTCCGTACCGCTGCGCTTTACCGGCTCGTACCAGCGCGACGACACCGGCGAGGAAATCCCGGTAGAGATTGAGGTGCGCGGCAAGCACCAGGCGTTTGATTTTGGCGAGGCCAAACAGGGCGAGGACACGGAAACCAAAATCACCACCAAATGCACCTATTACAAAATGACCTTTAACGGCAAGGAGCTGATCGAAATCGACACCATCAACATGGTGGAGAAGGTCAGCGGCACCGATCGCCTGGAGCAGCGCCGCAAGAATATCGGCCTCGTTTAACTGACCGCCAGCGCCCGGCGCTGGCCTTAACCCCCCTTTTGCAGAGAGAGCAATCATGGAAACTAAAGAAAACACCGTTACCCTGGAAACCCCGGTTATGCGCGGCGAGCAGGCAATTAATACCGTTGAGGTGATTAAGCCCAATTCCGGCGCGCTGCGCGGCACCCGCCTGGCCGACCTTGCAGGCTCGGACGTGGACGCGCTGATTACCGTGCTGCCGCGCATTACGCTGCCCGCCCTGACAAAAGCGGAATGCCTGAATCTCGATCCGGCCGACCTGATTGCCCTGGCCGGTAAGGTGATCGGTTTTTTGTCGCCGAAGTCGGACGCGTAAGCTGGCCCAAAGCGCTGACCGTTAACGACCTGATGGCGGACATAGCGACGGTGTTTCACTGGCCGCCGTCTGAAATGTACGCCATGCCGCTGGCCGAGCTTATCGACTGGCGGCACAAGGCCATCATTCGCAGCGGAGTAAAAACCGATGAATAACCTCAAGTTGCAGGTGCTGCTGAAGGCGGTGGATCAGGCGACGCGCCCTTTTAAGGCCATCCAGAACCAGACCAAGGCGCTGGCGGGCGGCATCCGCGACGCGCAAAGCAGCCTGAAGGAACTGGACGCGCAGGCGGCGAAGATTGACGGCTTTCGCAAATCAAGCGCACAGCTGGCGGTCACGCAGCAGAGCCTGAAGGACGCGAAGGCGGAAGCGGCCGCGCTGGCCGTGGCCTTTAAAAATACCGAAAATCCCACCACGGCGCAGGCCCGCGCGCTGGAAAAAGCCCGGCAGGCGGCCAGCGCGCTGCAGACCAAAAGCAACAGCCTGCGCCTGTCGGTGCAGCAGCAGCGCGAGGCGCTGAACGCCGCCGGGATCTCCACCAAAAGCCTCGGCAGCGAGCAGCAGCGGCTGAAAACCGCCGCCGCCCAGGCAACCGTCAGCCTGAGCCGTCAGAAAATGGAGCTGCAGCGCCTGAGTCAGCAGCAGGAGCGGCTGAACCAGACCGGCGAGCGCTACCGCAAAGGCCAGGAATTGTCGGCGAAAATGCGCAACGTCGGCGCGGCCGGTGTCGGCGCCGCCACGGTCGGCGCGGTCGCGGCCTCTTCCGTGCTGCGTCCCGGCTACGACTTCGCGCTGGCGAACTCCACGCTGCAGGCGACGCTCGGCCTTGATAAAAACTCCGCCGACTTTCAGTCACTGCGCACCCAGGCGCGCAGCATCGGCGACAACACGGCGGCTTCGGCCAACGACGCCGCGCAGGCGCAAATCGTTATCGCCAAATCGGGCGCGAACGTTGACGACATTAAGGCGGCCACGCCGGTTACGCTGAATATGTCGCTGGCAAATAACCGCACGATGGAGGAAAGCGCCGAGCTTTTAATGAGCACTAAAAATGCCTTTGGGCTGGCTAACAGCGAGGTCGCGCACCTGGGCGACGTGATATCCGCGACGCTCAACAGAACCGCGACCAAATTCGACGACCTGAGCGACGCCATGCCCTACGTCGCATCGGTGGCTAAAAATGCGAAGGTAAGCGCCGAGCAGACGGCGGCCATGATTGGCGCTCTGGCAAATAACGGCACTACCGGCAGCATGGCCGGTACAGGCATTCGTGCCATGCTGCTGCGCGTGCAGGGGCCGACCGGCGAGGCGTTCAAGGCAATAAAAGAGCTGGGCGTAAAGACCGCCGACGGCAAGGGCAACCTGCGGCCGTTTTTCGCCATCCTGAAGGAGATGCAAAAGTCCTTTGATAAAAACAGGCTCGGCGATACCCAGCAGGCGGAATACCTGAAGACCATCTTCGGCGAGGAGGCCGCGTCGGCAGCCGTCACGCTGATGAAATCCGCCGCCAGCGGTGAGCTGGACAAACTGACGAAAACCTTTCAGGGATCGGACGGCAGCACGGCGAAGCTGGTCAACGTGCAGCAGGACAACCTCGGCGGCGATCTTAAAGAACTGCAGTCTGCCAAAGAGGCTATCGGCACCGACCTGTTTGACGGCCTTGATAAGACCCTGCGCTCGCTGACAAAGCAGACCACAAAGTTTTTGCTGAACGTGGACGGCTGGATCCAGAAAAACCCGGTACTGGCCGGAGGAATTACCAAAGCCGCCACGGCCGGACTGATTTTTGTGGGCGCGCTGGGGGCAATCGGCCTGGTTGCCTGGCCGGTAATTACCGGGATTAACATGCTTATTGCTGGCGCGGGGCTGCTTGGATCGGTGTTCAGCGTGGTAGGCGGAGCCATTACAACCGCGCTGGGCGCCATCACGCTGCCGGTCGCGCTTGTGGTGGCCGCCGTCGTCGCCGGGGCGCTGCTGATCCGTAAATACTGGCAGCCGATTAAGGCGTTTATTGCGGGCGTGGCCGAGGGCTTTAAGGCCGCAGCGGGGCCAATAAGCGACGCCTTTTCGCCGCTGAAGCCCGTCTTTGACTGGGTAACGGAAAAAATTAAGGCCGCATGGAACTGGTTTAAAAAGCTGCTGGAGCCGGTGAAGTCCACGCAGGCGGAGCTGAAAAACGCCGGGGACATGGGCAAGAAGTTTGGCAACGCGCTGGCCGAGGGGCTGAAGATACCCGGCAAGGCGCTCGACCAGCTTACAAACGGCATCACCTGGATGCTGGAAAAGCTGCACCTTATCGACAGCAAGTCCGACGACCTGAAGGACAAGGTGCCGGGAGGCGATCCGAACAATCCAAAGGATAAACACGACCCGGTCGCGCCGAACGGCCTGCCGTGGAGCCTGGCCGATACCGGCCCGGCCTATAAGCCGGTAACGTCCCCGGCGGCGGGCAGCTACAGCGACCAGAGCCAGAACAACTATCAGTACGATATCCACATGCATCCGGGTATGACCAAAGACGATGCGCTGGCGCTGATGGCGCAGCATCAGGCCCGTGAGCAACGCAACCGCCAGGCGCAGCAGCGCAGCAAAATGGGATGGGAATAACATGATGATGATTTACGGGCTGCTGCCGTTTATGCGCCAGACGCTGCCCTATTCGGACATGCAGCAGAATATCGACTACCGCTGGCCCACTAACAGCCGTGTCGGGCAGCGGGCGTCGGCGCAGTTCCTCGGCGTGGGCGATGAAAAAATCACCCTGACCGGCGAACTGCGCCCGGAGGTGACTGGCGGCGCTGTCTCGCTGCTGAGCTTTAAGCTGCTGGCCGACGAGGGCCGGGCGTGGCCGCTGATTGGCGGCAACGGCACTATTTACGGGATGTACGTCACGGAGAACTTTTCCGCCTCGCACAGCGAGTTTTTAAGCAACGGCAGCGCGCTGAAAATCACCTTTACGCTGAGCCTGAAGCGCGTGGACGAGTCGTTAACGTCGATGTTTGGCGACCTGAAAAAGCAGGCCGACGGGCTGATAAGCGGCGCGGGCAGCCTGCCGGGCCAGGTCACGTTCGTTATCAGCCAGGCGAAAACCGCCGCCGCAGCCGTGGGCGGGCTGCTGTCATGAGTATCAGCAGCATGGCAATACAGGCGGGTGCGCAGATGGCCCCGGACTTTATGCTGTCGGTAAACTCTAAGGACGTCACGGCTAATATCCGCGACCGGCTTATCTTGCTGACGCTGACCGACAACCGGGGCTTTGAGGCCGACCAGCTCGACCTTGAGCTGGACGACGCCGACGGGCTGCTGGCGATGCCGGTGCGCGGCGCGGTGATTAAGCTGTTTCTCGGCTGGAAGGGCCAGGCGCTGGTCGGCAAGGGGGAATTCACGGTTGACGAGGTGGAGCACCACGGCGCGCCGGACACCATGACGATCCGTGCGCGCAGCGCAGATTTTCGCGGGACGCTTAACTCGCGGCGCGAGGTGTCTTATCACGACACCACCCTGGGCGACGTGGTGAAGCAGGTAGCGGAGCGCAACAAGCTGAAGGCGGCGCTGGCCGCAGGTTTCGCCACGCAGGCGGTGAGCCATATCGACCAGACGCAGGAAACCGACGCGGCCTTCCTGACGCGGCTTGCCACGCTTTACGGCGCGGTGGCCGCTGTGAAAGCAGGAAAGCTGCTGTTCCTGCGTCCGGGCAGCGGCGTGACGGCCAGCGGCAAACCGATCCCGCAGCTGAACATTACGCGACAGGACGGCGACCGACACAGCTTCAGCATTGCCGACCGGGGCGCGTATACCGGCGTGTCGGCCAGCTGGCTGCACACCAGAGATCCGAAGCCGAAGAAGGTAAAGGTGAAGCGCAAGCCGAAGGAAAAGCACCTGCGCGCGCTGGAGCATCCGGCGGCCAGAAAGAAAAAGGCCACCGCCACCAAAACCCCGGAGGCAAAGGAGGGCGACTATCTGGCCGGCACGGAAGACAACGTGTTTACGCTGACCACGGTTTACGCCACAAAGGCCGCCGCGATGCGCGCCGCAAAGGCAAAATGGGACAAGCTCCAGCGCGGCGTCGCCGAGTTTTCGCTGACGCTGGCAATGGGCCGGGCGGATCTCTTTCCGGAAACGCCGGTAAGGGTAAGCGGGTTCAAGGCGGTGATCGACGCGCAGCCGTGGCTAATCAGCAAGGTGACGCACAGCCTGAGCGGCAGCGGCTACACGACGGCGCTTGAGTTTGAGGTGCTGCTATCGCAAGTGGAATATGAAGCAGAAAGCGAAGAGTAAATTAGATTATTGCGAAATAAATTGTATTTTAAGTTGATTTAGTCTAATAAAGGTTGTCCCGATAAGGAGAGCCGATAAATGATGCATTGCCCGCTTTGCCAGACAGCTGCCCATGCCAAAAGCAGCCGCTACATTTCCAAAGAAACAAAAGAGCGCTACCACCAGTGCCAGAACATCAATTGCAGCTGCACTTTCAAAACGCACGAAAGCATAGCGGGAATGATCGTTTCTCCTGGGCAAGTTAGTAGAGTGCCAATTTTTACTCACAACGAGCAGCAACCTTCGTTGCTTCACTGATACGACCCGCGAAAGCGGGTTTTTTTCATCTGAAGAAAAGTAATTCAGTTTCTTAGGTAGTTAAAAAAAGGGAGGGACAAGAGCCAAAAAGAAAAGGCGAGGGGACGAAAAAGGGACATCGCCCCATAAGAACAAAAAAGCCACTCCTTGCGAAGTGGCTTAACTGCATGATTTTCATCACTAAATCTGGTGGCCCCTGCTGGACTTGAACCAGCGACCAAGCGATTATGAGTCGCCTGCTCTAACCACTGAGCTAAGGGGCCTGTGGCGCGGGATTATAAAGTAACTTGCGGATGCAATCCAGCTATCCACCACTGTTTGTCTGTTTTTTAGGCATCAGGTTAAATGTAGAAATGATTGAATAACAAACTATTATCCTGCCACCTGCCACCTGCCACCTGCCACCTGCCACCTGCCACCTGCCACCTGCCGCCTGCCGCCTGCCGCCTGCCGCCTGCCGCCTGCCGCCTGCCGCCAGCATCCAGCATCCTGCGCCTGGCCATTCCATTCTCTTCTCTGAATCGGGTTGTTTTTGGTTCAGCATCCTGGCTAATCTGTTCTTTATCCTGTCCGGCAAGCCGTCAACAAAAGCGCGGGCCGTTATGTTCATCCCTTACAGAGACTGACCGTGGCCGATAATCTTTCCTCATCTGAACGCCGTCGGCTAAAAATGGCGGCCTTAATAACCCGGCTGGCGCCAGGCAATGGTTACACCCAATCGGCTTTGGAAGAAGTGCGGCTGCTGCGTTCTGATGTGCCGCTGGAGAGAACGCCGGTGCTGTATGAGCCTTCCATCGTTATCGTCTGCCAGGGACGCAAGCGGGGTTTCCTGGGCGACAACGTTTATATCTACGATGCTCAGCAGTTTCTGGTGGTGGCCGTGCCGTTGCCTTTTATCAGCCAGACAGAGGCCTCAAAGGAAGAACCGATGCTGGCCGTGGCGCTGCGCCTGGATTTACAGGTGCTCGCGGATTTGCTGGTTACGCTGCAACTGCCCTTTGCGGCGGAGGTGGAGCCGGTAAGTATGCTGTCCACGCCGCTTGATGAGCGTCTGGGAGACAGCGTGTTACGCCTGCTTGAAGCGTTGCAGTCGCCGCAGGAGACTCAGGTTCTTGCGCCAGGGCTGCTGCGTGAAATTTACTATCGCGTACTGGTCAGCGAGCAGGGCGCTGCGCTGCGGGCCGCATTAACGAATCAGGGATACTTTGCGCAAATCGCGCGCGCGTTACAGATAATGCAAACCCGCTATCAGCAGCATATGGAAGTAGCCGACCTGGCACGTGAAGTGGGAATGAGCAGCGCGAATTTCCATGCGCGATTTAAGGCCGTCACGCAAAGTTCGCCAATGCAGTATCTCAAGTCTTTGCGCCTGCATCAGGCCAGGCTGTTAATGGTGCGACAGGGATTTTCTGCCGTCGCGGCTTCGGCAGAGACGGGCTATGAAAGCCCGTCGCAGTTCAGCCGGGAGTTTAAGCGCTTTTTTGGCCGAAGCCCGCAGCAGGAGGCGCAGTATATGCAGGAAATATTACGGCTGGCGCCGGCTTGTAGCCTGGCCGGGTCATATCAGTAAGGACTGGCGGTAGGGCGGATCACCAGCTCGCTGACATCCACTTCATCAGGCTGAGCAATAACCCAGGCGATAGCACGGGCGACAGCGTCGGCATCAAGCGCCACGCGCCGAAACGTTTTCATCGCCTCACGAGCGGATGCGTCACTGATCGTCTCCGCCAGTTCAGACGTCACCACGCCAGGGGAAACAACCGTCACCCGTAATTTATCCGTTTCCTGCCGCAGTCCGTCGGAGATCGCCCGTACGGCGAATTTCGTCGCGCAATAAACCGCAGCGGTAGGGGAAACGCTCAAACCGCCAATGGAAGAAATATTGATAATATGGCCGTGCTGCTGCTGTTCCATTACCGGTTGGGCCGCGGCGATGCCGTGCAGGACGCCACGGATATTCACGTCGATCATCTGATTCCACTCATCCACCTTGCGCGCCGACAGGGGCGAAAGCGGCATCACGCCAGCGTTATTAATCATGACGTCCAGCCCGCCAAAATGCTGCTGCGCCGCAGCGACAAAAGCTTCAACTTGTTCCGGGCGGGTAACGTCCAGCGCCATTGAATGCGCTTCGCCGCCTGCCTCGCGGATCTCCTCGACCAGCGCCGTCAGGCGATCCACACGTCGGGCGCCCAGCATGACGCGAGCGCCTTTAGCGGCCAGCAAGCGAGCGGTTGCTTCGCCAATACCGCTGCTGGCACCAGTAATAGCAACGATTTTATTTTTCAGTTCAGACACGGAAACCTCCAATAAGAGAACGGCTGAACGGCATCTCCGTCAGCAGTCATCAGCGTAAGCGGGTTGCCGCGCAGGAAAAATAGCCGTGGCTCTTTAAAGCTTGCCCGATCCTCTGAAACTACGCGTCCGCCGGAATAAAAGGCGGATGGTAAATGGCGGTGCTCCAGTGGCGGCTGCTGGCATGCTTCTCGGCCAGCCAGCCCTGTTTACGCAGCTGTCGGGCGATCAGTTTATTCATAATGCCGTGCCCGGCCAGCAGCACGTTGCCGCGTGCCGACAGCGCAATCAGCTTGGCGGCTGCCTGCTGCGCCCGCTGTTCCGCCTGCTGATAAGACTCCACCGTTCCGGCATAGCCACCCAGCCACATCAGGCGCAATGCCAACAGCCAGAAGCCAGGAGGAAGATGGGGATAGCCCAGCCGCATCACGGGCAGGGAAACCTCGCTGAACAGCGGATCGATGTCAGCCGCTTCCAGCCCCAGCTTCTCCAGCGAGGAGCGTGCGCGGGGCAGCGGGCTGGCCACAATATAGTCCGCCGTGGCGGCAACCTGGCGGCATCTGTCCGGCGGCATATCCTCTACCTGCGACATATCGTACGCCTCGCACCACGCTGCCATAGCCAGCGCGGGCAGAGGACCGCCCTGAGGATGATCGGGTTTACCATGGCGCATCAGGATAATAGTCATCGGTTTCCTCAAAGGTAACGTTAAGAACGGCAGCGCGCTGAGAAACCCGGGCCTGCCGATCGTTAACCTGTCATCCGACTGCAATCTGCCAGCGATAGAGTGCAGCCGCTGATGCCAGCGCGAAAAAGCGCAATAATTGTACTTAAGTAAACGCTTTGCATGGTTTTTTGGCAAAAAGCCGCATGCATAAATTTTCACGTAAATTAACTTTATGATTTAAAACAAATTATATCATCTGTTTTTTTAATGAATGTGAAGAAAGGCTAATTTGTTTCGTCAGGTGGCTTGATTTATCTACGCGCGTAGATACAATGGCGGCGCGTTGAAAATTCACGGTGACGAGGCTTGTTTGTCCAGTGAAGGTCAAATTTACTTTACGTTTTAAACGACTGATACCTTAAATCAGCGGACGCAAAGTAAACAAAACGAAGTCCAACACCAGGGAACCCGTTACTGACCTTTAATCATGGCTCAGCAAAAGCACGTCCTCACTGGCGGATCGCCCACGTAGCAGGTAGCCAGGGAAGGCGATACAGACCTCCTCATATCAGGGAATTTTTCATGTTGACACAAAGCACCCGGCAGGACGCTGTTTCCGCAGCGGATGCGCGTCTGACCACGCCGGAAGGGCGTAAGGATTTCTGGCGGGCGACCTTCTCCTGCTGGCTCGGTACCGCGATGGAATATGCGGACTTCGCGCTTTACGGCCTGGCGGCCGGCATCATTTTCGGCGACGTATTCTTCCCCAACGCTACGCCCACCATGGCGCTGCTGTCGAGCTTTGCCACCTGGTCAGTCGGCTTTATTGCCCGTCCCATCGGCGCACTCTTTTTTGGCTGGCTGGGCGATCGCAAAGGCCGCAAGATAGTGATGGTCACCACCATCATCCTGATGGGCCTCTCTACCACCCTTATTGGTCTTATTCCCGGCTATGCCACTATCGGCTTCTGGGCGCCGGTCTGCCTGGTGATTTTACGCTTTACCCAGGGGTTTGGCGCCGGGGCGGAACTCTCCGGCGGCACGGTGATGCTGGGAGAATATGCGCCAGCCAAAAAGCGTGGTCTGGTCTCCTCGATTATCGCGCTGGGATCGAACAGCGGTACGCTGATCGCTTCGCTGGTCTGGCTGGCCGTGGTGCAGATGGATCAGGCGCAGCTGCAGGCGTGGGGCTGGCGCATTCCCTTTCTGTGCAGCTCGCTGATTGCGCTGCTGGCGCTGTGGATCCGTCGTCACCTGAAAGAAACGCCGGTGTTCGAGCGTAAAAACGCAGAGATGCAGGCGGCACGCGAAGGCAAGCTGGTGATGTATCAGCCCGCCGCCGACCGCAGTTTCTGGCAGCGCAGCCGCTCGTTTCTGGTGATGCTGGGCCTGCGCATCGGCGAAAACGGCCCCTCCTATCTGGCGCAGGGCTTTATGATCGGCTACGTGGTGAAGGTGCTGGCGGTGGATAAATCGGTGGCGACCTCGGCGGTATTTATCGCCTCGCTGCTGGGATTCCTGATTATTCCTTTTGCGGGCTGGCTCTCTGACCGGTTTGGTCGCCGTATTGTCTACCGCTGGTTTTGCCTGCTGCTGATCCTCTACGCTTTTCCGGCTTTTATGCTGCTGGACTCCCGCGAACCGGCTGTCGTGATGGCGGTGATCGTCACGGGCATGGGATTAGCCTCGCTGGGGATTTACGGCGTGCAGGCGGCCTGGGGTGTAGAGCTGTTTGGCGTAAAACACCGCTACACTAAAATGGCGACCGCCAAAGAGCTGGGGTCTATCCTCTCCGGCGGCACGGCACCGCTGGTTGCGGCGGCGCTGCTATCCTGGACCGGCCACTGGTGGGCGATCGCCAGCTATTTTGCCGTGATGGCGGCTATCGGATTTCTGACCACCTTTGTGGCGCCGGAAACCCGGGGTCGCGATCTTAACGCGCCGGAAGATGCCATCTGATATAACGCGGGCGGGTTGCGCCGCCCGTCAGGAAAAAGAGGTGCCACGTTGGCGAGACAAAGTTCTGAGAGGGCGACGCGTGCCGATGTAGCCAGAGAAGCCGGTACCTCCGTTGCGGTGGTCAGCTATGTGATCAATAACGGGCCGAGGCCGGTGGCGGAAGCGACCCGGCTGCGCGTGCTGGAGGCGGTGCGGAAAACCGGCTATCGCCCTAACAGCCTGGCCAGAGCGCTGGCGCTGGGCACGACCAAAACCTACGGGCTGGTGGTGCCGGATATCGGCAACGCGTTTATCGCCTCTTTCGCGCACGCCCTGCAACAGGAAGCGTTGAGCAACGGCATGGTGATGCTGCTGGGCGACGCGGGCAACAGCCGCCAGCGCGAGCTGGAGCTGATCAACAATCTGCTCAGCCAGCAGGTTGACGGCCTGTTTTACAACAGCGTCGATCGTCATCCCTATATCGATATTATCCAGGCCAGCGGTACGCCGCTGGTGATGCTCGATCGCGTCGATCCGGCGCTGAACGTCAATATTCTCCGCGTGGACGAGCGCGAGGCGGCACATCAGGTCACCACGCATTTGCTCAGCCACGGCTACCAGCAGGTTGGCATAATCAGCGGCCCGCCGGAGATGTATAACGCGCAGGATCGTCTGGCAGGCTGGCGACAGGCGTTGGCGGATTTCGGCATCCCGGCACGGCCCGAGTGGATTTTCCCGGCAGCCTACACGCGCGAGGGCGGCTACCTGGCAACAAAGAAAATGCTGCGCGGCGGCGCGCTTCCCCGTGCGCTGTTTGCCTCTAACGAGCTACAGGCTATCGGCTGCGTGCGGGCGCTGGCAGAGCAGCGACTCCGCGTGCCGCAGGATATGGCGCTGGTCTGTTTTAACGGGACGGAGCAGTCGGCTTTTCATGTGCCTTCCCTGACGACGGTACGCCAGCCGGTGGATGCGATGGCGAAAAAAGCGCTGGCGATGCTGGCCGCGCCGCAAAGCGAGGTGCAGCTAAGCGATTTTTCACACCAGCTGCAGATTGGAGAATCCTGCGGCTGTGGCCCTGTTTCCGCTGCGGTGCAGAACTAATGAAAAGAGTAATAATCGACTGCGATCCGGGCAACGGCGTGGTCGGCGCGAACGTGGACGATGGCCTGGCGCTGGCTTTGGCGATCGGCTCGCCCGGCATCTCGCTGGAGATGATCACTATCGTGGCGGGCAATACGCCGAGCCAGACGGGTTTTAACGTGGCAAAGGCGCTGTTAGCCAGGCTTGAGCTGGACGTGCCGGTCTATAAAGGCGCCGACAGGGCGTTAGCGGAGCCGCCGCAACCCTGGCGCGAGGCGCTGGATAACCGCGTCTGGCATACGCAGCTGGCGCACTTTTGGCAGAATGTTCGTCCGCCCCGCGCTTATCAGGCGCCGGACGAAGAGGCCGCCGATGCGATGGGACGGCTGATTTGCGCTAATCCCGGCAAAATCACGCTGGTGGCGATTGGGCCGCTGACCAACGTCGCGCTGGCGCTGGAGCGCTATCCGCAAATGGCGGAAGCCGTGCAGGAAATCGCCATTATGGGCGGCGTGTTTGCGCTGGACGACTTTATCAAAGACACCAATTTTGGTCTGGATCCTGAAGCGGCGCGACGGGTGCTGACCTGCGGCGCCTGTATTACGCTGGTGCCGATGGACGTCACTACCCGCACGATGCTGACCCATGTCGATCTGCAACGGATAACCGCGCCTGATACGCCGCTGGCGAGATTCATTGGTGAAACGCTGCGGCCCTGGCTCGACTATTCCATGCAAACCCGCAGGCTGCCGGGCTGCTGGATCCATGATGCGCTGGTGATGGCATGGCTGATCGATCAGCGCGTCGCCACGGCGGCGGATTATTATGTCGATGTAGAGCTGCGGCCGGGCATGACGCGTGGAAAATCCTGGCGCTATCGTCTGCCGCTACGGGTCGATACGGCCGTGGGCGAGCTGACCGGCGGGCTGGCGCACGTGCTGCAAACGGTGGATAACGCCAGGCTGCTGGCGATGCTGGAGCAGGCGTTGGCAGGGTAGGGGCGTTCAGGCCGCCCCTCTGTGCGCCAGGAAATCGGCCACGGAAACCACGCGGCTCAGTTCTTCCTGGGTGCGGGCATCGTTCTCTATCTCCCAGATATCAAGGCTGTTCTGAATGTTTAACCAGAACGCGATACTGGTATCAAAGACGGCGGCAAGCCTGAACGCCATATCGGGCGTCAGCTTACGGTTGTTATTCACCAGCGCGCTGACTGAATTGCGATGTACGTTGAGCATCTCTGCTAAATCATTGATTTTCAGATCTAAAGGCTCCAGGTACTCGTACAGCAAAATATCTCCGACGCTGGTGGGTTTGCGTGTAGCCTGTTTCATTAGTTTCTCCAAATCAACGTTGCGCTAACGGTATGTTTTATAACGATGTGGATCCAGATACAGATCGACCGCTTTGCCATCGAGCCACTTAAATATAAGTCTGTACCGTTCGTTAACCCGCAGCGAAGAGTAGCCTTTTAGCGGCGGCCTCAATTCTTCATATCTGTTGCCCGGCGGCGATCGTAAGTCTTTACAGGTGACGGCTGCATTAATCATATCCAGTTTGCGCGCCAGGGCTGACTGAATATCAGCCGGGATAAGACGGTGCGACTTGTTATACAGGAAAAAATCCTCCAACCATTTGTCCCGAAAACTGTCGATATTTCTCAGCATTTTTGCCACCTCCGTGTGACGCCTGGCCAATACTTTATTGCACAACTGCACTGTGCGCAAGTGCAGATGTGCCTGACGCAAACGGCGCGCGCTAGCTTTTTGCCCGCTGCCAGCGTAGCGCGTCAATCAGCAGCAGCAACAGCAGGCTGACGCCCATCACCGGCAGGCTGACCGCCAGCGTCGCGATGCAGACCAGCAGCAAAAAACGCGCGCTCAGGCCGAGTCGGCGCCAGTGATAGATCAGCGTTTCCGCCGGATGGCAGCCCCGGGCAGCGGCAGGGCGCCGCAGCCACCACAGACGATAGCCGAGCACAATCATTATGCAGAGTCCCAGCCCAAACGCTGCCAGCATCAGCTGGTTCGGCAGGCCAAACAGTACGCCCATATGTGCATCCACGCCCCAGCGGGTCAGTTTTGCCAGCAGGCCGAACTGCGCAAAGGTCACTTTGTCCATCACGCGAAAGCTGGCCGGATCCACCGCGACGCTGTCCACCTTCGTCGGCCAGCGGCGGTCGATCTCGCTGACGATCCAGGCTTTGTCGGCTTTCGTGGTCGGCCGGATTTCTATTTTCTCTGCCCGGATCCCCGCAGCGCGCGCGGCCTGCACCACGCCGTCAAACTGCGCTGGCGTCATCGCCACGGCGGCCGCTTTCGGCATGGCCATGCCCGGCATGTCGTGATGCGCGGATGAAGTCATATGGTGTCCGGCGTGTTCGTCCATCGGGCTGGGTTTATCGGGCAGCAGCGAGGTATTGACGGCAGGCGTCATCCAGCCGAAATGGGCGCGCAGAGCGGAAATATTATCGCCCGCCCAGCGCGACCAGGTCAGGCCGGTGGCGGAGAAGAACAGCAGACCGAGCAGCAGGATCACGCCCAGCGTGCTGTGCCAGTAGCGCTGACGCAGGATCGGCTGACCGCGTCCTTTGGCGCGCTGCTTTGGTCGACCGGCAGCCCACAGCAGCACGCCGCCAAGCGCTGCGACCCACAGCCAGCTGGCGGCCAGCTCGCTGTAGTTTCTGCCGAGGTCGCCCAGCAGCAGATTTCGATGCAGATAGTCCAGCCAGGTGCGCAGCGGCAGCACGCCGCTGGTGCCGTAAACCGGCAGCATGCCGCGGATCTCCAGCGTGGCGGGATCGACAAAAACGGCCGTGCTTTCAGAAGGGCCGGAAGTCGGCGTGGTGAACATCACGCGCGTGGTCTCGCCCGGCGCAGGCGCGGGACGCACGGCGGCGATCGGCAGATCGGCACCGACAAAATCCTGCGCCACGCGCACCTGGTCGGCGAGTGGCCTGGCCGGTTCCGCGTTATCGGTAAACAGCTGGTGGCTATAGAGCGCATTTTCCAGCTGCGGCGTCAGCACATAGATCGTGCCGGTCAGGGCGGCGATAAAAATAAAAGGCGCGATAAACAGCCCGATATAAAAATGCAGGCGACGCAGCAGCGGCAGCAGCGCGCCGTGAGTGGTGGCGGCGCGCAAAGGCTGCGCCAGGCTTTTTTCTGACATAGGAATTCCATCCGCCTGAATCCAGGCATAAGCAGGTGACTGTCGCAAAAGCGACGCTTTTTTAGCGGGACGGCTTAGCGGCGCGGCGGCGCGCGGGGATGGAAAAAGTGGGGAACGAAGCGGGCGACAACGGGCCTGAACAGCGGCAGCGCGGGCAGTCTGGCAGCCTGCAGCGACGACCAGAGCGGCGGCAGCCGGGTAAGATCGAGCGGCAGATGGGCCAGCAGCACGCAGTAACCGCAGGCGCTGTCGTCCATTACAGAAAGGGGAGGTCCGCCTTTGGCGCGACCGTTATCTTCCGCTACTGTGGCGCTCTCGCCAGGCATCGCGGACGCGTCGTCGTGTGCCATCCCGGCGTGGCCGATCATGGCGGCATCGGCCATCATCGCCTCATCCATCGCCATGCCCGGCATCATTATGCTGTGCCACGCAGGCGACGCCACCAGCGATTTAGAAATCACCGGCGCGATAAACAGCAGCATGACGGCAAGCAGGCCAAGCCAGGCGGCAAGGCAACTACGCCGCATTTTAATCAGCGAAAGGTTTGGCATATCCTCAACGGCAACGGCGCCAGCGAATAAACGGTGGCCAGTGTAGCAAATTCACTCACCTCTGTTGTGAAAAGGTTGCTTACAACCTGAATTAAAGGCTGACAACTGCTTCGGCCTTTAGCAACTTCTTACATGCTATAAACAAATAGTTAACATTTGCGCCGCCTTCCCTGGCGGATTTTGCCGTCTGCAAGACAGGAACTTCATATGCTTGACTGGACTTCTACCCAGCGCAACGTGGCCTTCGCCAGTTTTGCCAGCTGGATGCTGGATGCGTTTGACTTTTTTATTCTGGTTTTCGTGCTGAGCGATATCGCGGCGAATTTTCACGTTGGGGTGGCGGAAGTGTCGCTGGCGATCATGCTGACGCTGGCGGTGCGGCCGATCGGCGCGCTGCTGTTTGGCCGTCTGGCAGAAACCTATGGCCGCCGCCCGATCCTGATGAGCAATATCCTGCTTTTCTCGCTGTTTGAGCTGCTCTCCGCCTGGTCGCCTACGCTTACCACCTTCCTGATTTTGCGCGTGATTTACGGCATTGCGATGGGCGGCGTCTGGGGCGTGGCCTCGTCGCTGGCGATGGAAACCATTCCCGATCGTTCCCGAGGGCTGATGTCCGGCATTTTTCAGGCGGGCTATCCGGCAGGCTATCTGCTGGCCTCGATTATTTTTGGGCTTTGCTATGCGTCTGTCGGCTGGCGCGGCATGTTCCTGATTGGCGCGATGCCGGTGCTGCTGCTGCCGTTTATCTGGTTTAAGGTGCCGGAATCGCCGGTCTGGCTGGCCGCCAGAGCGCAGAAAGAGAGCGTGGCGCTGCTGCCGGTGGTGCGTAAGCACTGGAAGCTGTGCCTCTATCTGGTCGGGCTGATGGCCTGCTTTAACTTTTTCAGCCACGGCACGCAGGATCTCTATCCAACCTTCCTGAAGGTGCAGCACGGCTTCGACCCGCATACCGTCAGCCTGATCGCCATTGCCTACAATATTGCCGCGATGATGGGCGGCGTCTTTTTCGGCTCGCTGTCGGAGAAAATCGGCCGCAAGAAGGCGATCATTATCGCCGCGCTGCTGGCGCTGCCGGTGTTGCCGCTGTGGGCTTTTTCCAGCGGATCGTTCACCATCGGGCTGGGCGCGTTTCTGATGCAGTTTATGGTACAGGGCGCGTGGGGCGTGGTGCCGACCTGGCTGACTGAACTGGTGCCGGCCAATACGCGAGCGATACTGCCGGGCTTCGTTTACCAGCTGGGGAATCTGATAGCGTCGGTCAATGCCACGCTCCAGTCCGGCATTGCCGAAGCGCACGGCAATAATTACGGCCTGGCGATGGCGATAGTGGCCGGAACGGTGGCGGTATTGATTGCGGTTATCGTCGCCTTTGGCAGGGAAACGCAGGGCAAAGTCATCACCCGCCAGGAAAACTAAAACGGCTTCAGCCCGGCGGCTGGCAGACGTCTACCCAGGTGGCGTCGGTCAGCTCCGCCAGCAGCTGGGGAGAAATACGCACCGCGCTGTAGATGGAGCCTGCCGCGGGCAGCACTTCGTCATACTGCCGCAGCGACACATCGCACAGCACCTGAAGCGGCGTTTCCAGGCCGAAAGGGCAGACGCCGCCGACGGGATGGCCCGTCCAGCTCACCACCTCATCGGTGCTGAGCATCCGCGCCTTCGCGCCCAGCACCGCTTTCAGCTTGCGGTTATCCAGTCTTAAATCACCACAGGTCACGATCAATATCACCCTGTCTTTTACCTTCAGCGACAGCGTTTTGGCTATCTGCCCCGGCTTGACGTAGTGGGCACGCGCCGCCTGCGCCACCGTGGCGGTACTCTCCGCCAGCTCAATAATGCCGATATCGGGCGCGCGCTCGGCAAAGAACTGCCGTACAGACTCCAGGCTCATGCTCCAGCTCCTTAACGTTCGGGGCGATAAAGCTGCCACAGAGCGGCCCGGCTGTAAACGGGCAGGAAAAAATTGAGACCTTTCGGGGCGGGAAGGGCGGTCAGACGGGCTTGAGCGTGCAGTTGCCGCAGCGCTCTACGTCAGGCAAACGATAGCGCTGGCAGCAGGTGCGGCGCTGCATCTCGCCGTCTCGCGGCAGCATGGTGCGGTAAAAAGGATTGTCGGCGCCATCGGCGAGCGAGCGCGAGAAGAAAAATGCGTGCTCCAGCTCGGCGCGCAGGCTCTCGCCCAGCAACGGCGCCAGCTCGCCCAGGAACCAGTGCACCGCGAAGCCGGTATTGCTCCAGATCAGCTTGCCGTTGATATCGCCGTGCCGTTCAATTCCGTTTACGATCGGGATCAGGCAGCGCTGGATCAGGCGATCCATCCGGCGACGCGGGCTGAGGTAGCGCGCCTCTTCATCTTCCTGCACGTCGATCCAGAAGGCGGCGGGGCGGCCGGTTTCATGAAACTCAACGTGAATATGTTCCGGCGAGCAGTCCAGCGCGCGGTTTTCCAGCAGCAGCGCCATCATCAGCGGCGGCAGGAGCAGACCCAGATACCACTGCGCCCAGAGCGATTGCAGCGGTTTGTTTTCCCTTTCCTGGTCGCCGTGAGCGCGATAAATAAAATCGCCGTAGCGCGCGTTGAGCCGGGCGAACGCCTCCGGCTGCGACCACTGCTCCAGCGTTAAACAGCCGGCAGGCGCCGCTTCGTTCAGCCTGATTGTCTCCAGAAAGTAAGCGCGATGCTCGCTGAACAGCGCACGTAGCGAACCGGCCAGCGGGCGATGGCTCTGGAGAAAGATAAGCGGAGAAACCGCTGAATCTGGGGCCTGACGACGAAGTGTGCTCATGGGTTATCCGGCATCAATCTAAGTGGGAAAACAAATGATAATCGTTCTTGATTGTATCTGAGGCCTGGCGGACAAACAAGCGCCATTTTTTCCGTCGCCCGGACGCCAAAAAGCACGGTATTTTCTGAATAAAGTAATTTGCATTAATGTCGCAGGCGGGAAAAAATCGTGCGGTAACGATTCCGCAAGTTTTGTCCGGCCATTAATTTGATTTTAGGCTGGCCGGATACAGAAAATAATTACTCAGTATATGAATAATAAAAACTCGTAGCGGAATTTACCTTAAAGACGCATAAAGGAATTCTGAAAAAAAACGTTTCCGGCAGGTTGGCTCTTTTTAATGAATATAAATCAAATAAGACTGGTGCAGGGGAGGGGATATTAAGGCAAATTTATTTCACCGACCCGAATTGTTCAGGCCGGTGAAAGCATTAAAGCGTGTTAGCAGGTTTGTTCAGATCGTGTTGACTAAGCGCTTCCCAAGAAAGAATAGTATTCCGTCCCCGATTTTTCGCCAGATAGAGCGCGCGATCGGCATTGGCGACCGCGCTGTCAAAATCCTCATCGATTATTGGGGCAAAGCCCGCGCTGAGGGTAACGTGTGTGGCGACGCGCTCGTTAAACAGATGCGGGATCTCCAGCTCGTGCACGTACTGACGAATACGCTCCGACAGCTTCATCGCGATGGCGTCGTTAACGTTGGTCAGCAGCACCAGGAACTCCTCGCCGCCGTAGCGCGCCACGATATCGCGGGAACGCACGGCGTCGCGGATGGCGATTGAAACGCGTGCCAGCGCCTGGTCGCCCATCGCGTGCCCATAGTTATCGTTGTAGGCTTTAAAATGATCGATATCCAGCAGCAGAACAAAATGGTTACCTGCATGATTATCAAATATATTTTTCAGCCGGTTCATCAAGCCCCGCCGGTTATACAGGCCGGTTAACGGGTCGAGCATGCTCAGATCGCTCCAGGCTTCTTTCTCTTCGTAGAGCTGGCTGACCAGGCGTCGGGTAAAGCGATCCCGCCGTCTTTGCAGGATATGGTTCAGCGTAAAGCCCACCAGCGGCAGCAGGATAGTGAAGGCGATAATCGCCGTATTCTGGCCGCGATCCAGCACGACCACCGCCGCCGAAGGCGGCGCGGTATGCAGACAAAATGCCAGCAGATTATCGTTCAACGCAATGGCCGCGATAAAAAAGGCGCAGAACAGGCTGAGCAGCAAAAAACTGTTATCAAAATAGAAAATTAATTCAAATGTCAGGACAATTTGCCAGGCCCAGAGCAGACCGGTGGTTACCGCCGCGATATTTAATAGCGGAAATTTCCCTCTGGGACGCAAAAATGTCCATAACAATAACAGCCCGCTGAGCAAAGCAATAATCAGCGTGGGCGCGCCGGTTTTTTCTTTTCTGCTGTAAATATAAAATAAAGACGCTGCTGTGTTTAAAAAGAGAAATAGCATCAGCGAAAACCGATATTTGCTGTGAAGCAATTCATTATAGCTTTGTAATTTCATTCTTTTCTACTCATGACTGCCTGAATAGCGCACGGCCTGGCCTGAAAAAAGGACCATGCCGGGAAGAGTCTGCTGTTGTTATTATATGGATTTAATAATAGTAAGGCGCCGACAATTTAACACTTAATAACACTGGTGTCATCATCGGGCGTAAAGACACGTCAAGAAATCTTGCTGCAAAATGATAGGAGTTCTTATATGCTATTGGGAATCATTATCATTAGTGGCGCGAGCAAAGCGATGCAGACCGCCGTAAAAGCCGCTTGCGGCACAGGGGGAACAGGCTGGATGGCAGGAAACAAACTGGAAAGTGCCTGGGGAGCGCTGCTTCCTTGCGCGATTATGCCGCTGATTACGTTACTGAATCTCTCTTTCAACCAGTGGCGGCTGGTAATGGTGGCCGCGCTACTGGCGACGGTAGTCATGCTTTATCACAAACGGCTGCGCCACTATCTGCTGCTGCCTTCTTGCCTGGCGCTGGCGGGCGGGATGATAGCGATCTCGGTTAATTTCGGCGCGCTGATAAAATAGCGGCCTGCGATAAAGCCAGCGGTGGAATGACGGTGGGAACGTTGGTATCAGGCATACGCCTGCTGGCGCGGCTGGCCAGCTCGACGGGGAACCTGGCGGCGGGAGCATAGCAATCCGCTGCGGCAAAGCGTTATGCAGCGGCGCGGCGACCTCGTGAACGATAAAGCGTTATGCAGCGGCGCGGCGATCTCGTGAACGATAAAGCATTATGCAGCGGCGAGGCAATCTCGTGAACGATAAAGCGTTATGCCGCAGTCTGGCGATGCCGTAGACGACAAATCCCATGCAGTGACCTGGCGATCCCCTGGAAGATCAAGCCGTGCAGCAGCATGGCGATGTTATAGACGGCAAATTACCGCATAGTCAGCGCGTACGGAAGCATGACGGCGAAGCAGGTATCGGCATCAGAAGCAAAAACAGATATTGAAAGCAGAGAAGGTAAAAACAGAAAAGGGGTAATGCGAGAGGATAAAAGCGCAGAAAAGAGCGTTCAACGTGGTGCGAAGAGAGGGACTTGAACCCTCACGTCCGTAAGAACACTAACACCTGA